>JABDJG010000029.1 GCA_013002595.1 Hyphomicrobiales bacterium
TCATCCCTCCATTTGCCTGGCCGCGCGTCTGTGACTGCGGCGCCACTGTTCAGGCTTTCTGAGATCATGGCAACACCAATCAGGCGCATCACGCCCAAGATGTGAACAAATTCATGAGACTCCACATCTAGCCCACCGGGCTGCTCTATGTTGCATGGCTGCCGCACAATCAAGTATCGTGGGATAGTCGTTCAAAATCGAATGCAATCATCATGGCAAACAGCGGTCCGGTTACCAGTCCTGAAATACTGAAAATGCCCGAAATCCGTACCGTGGAGACACGGGACGTGACCGATGCGTTAAAGGCAGGGCTTGCCGATTTCATTGCAGCGCCGCTCTACGGATTGTTCTTTGGCGGCGTGTGCGCCGGCCTGGGATTGCTGATCCTGGTCAGCCTTTCAAAGTTCGGCGTCGGATGGATGATCATACCGATCGCCGTCGGTTTTCCGCTTGTCGGACCTTTCATGGCAGCCGGGCTGTATGAGGTCAGCCGCAGGAGATCGGCCGGCAGCCCGCTCAACTGGCGGGAAATCGTGTTCCTGATGTTCTATCAGCGCGAACGGCAGTTTGCCTACGTCGGTATTCTTGTCATGTGCATTTTCTGGATATGGATGTTTGCCGGCCGGATCCTGTTTGCGCTGTTTATCGGTTCGCATCACTTTGCGGGTATGGCAGCCTTTGCCGAGACAATGCTGACCACTCCGCACGGTCTGGGATTTCTTGCCGTTGGTTCTCTCCTTGGCGCAATCTTGGCCTTTGTCCTTTTTGCATCCACCGTCATCACCATGCCAATGCTGGTTGAGCGTGATGTCGACATCATCTCGGCCATCATCACAAGCTTCAACACGGTCTATGCAAGTCCGTTTGCGATGATCGGCTGGGGCATTGTGGTGACTGCATTGCTCATTCTTGCCATGCTGCCGGCATTTCTGGGTCTGGTGGTTGTGTTGCCCATATTGGGCCATGCTACGTGGCACTTGTACAAGCGGGCAATTGTCGCGTGACCTGCACCTGCACGGGAGCTGTCATGTGGTCTCGCCTTTTAGCCCTCGCCTTTGCACTCATCTTGCTGCCCGCCACGGCCCACGCCGGTGTGAGAGAGAAGATCGCGGCTCTGGCGCCGTCGGGACTGGTGCTGGTGCTGGACGAAAAGGGCAACGAGCTCATTGCCCAGAACGCCGACCAGCCCTTTGTCCCGGCGTCCGTCGCCAAAGTCGTCACTGCCTGGCTGGCGATGGAGGTTTTGGGCAGCGGCCACCGCTTTGAGACCCGGTTCTACTGCGATGAACAACGGGTGCTCTATGTTCGCGGCGGCGGCGACCCGTTCCTGATCTCCGAGGAGCTGGCGCTGCTCGCCCCCAAACTCGTTGCCGCAACGGGCACGGAGCCGTTCACCGGCCTCGTGCTCGATGCGAGCTACTACCCGGCCGATCTTCGCATCCCGGGCATCGAGGCGACCGATGAGGCCTATGATGCGCTGAACTCGGCGCTTGCGGTGAACTTCAACACGATCCACGCCGTGCGCCGCGGCAAAAAAGTGCGCTCTGCTGAAAAGCAGACCCCGATCACACCGCTGGCGATCAGCCAGTTCCGGGCGCGCGGCCCGAACGGCCGGGGCCGCATCAGTCTCGCCCAGCAAGATCCGGCGGTGAGCGTGCATTATGCCGGCGAGCTGCTTTCAGCCTTCATCAAACGGGCCGGCGGCAGCGTCAAAGGCAAGATCGAGGCCGGATCCGTGCCAAAGGGTCTCGAGCCGGTCTACGTCCACCGCCAGTCGCGCGCGCTGCCGCAAATTCTGAAACAGCTGCTCCTCGGTTCGAACAACTACATCGCCAACCAGGTCTTCCTGGAGATCGGCGCACACCGCCTGGGCGGGCCGGTCGGTCTCGACAAGTCATTGAAGGTCGCGCGCGAAATGCTCGCCAAACACGGTCTCGCCGAGGCCATCGATCTCAAGGAGGGTTCAGGCATCAGCCGCGATAACCGTTTCACGGCCCGCGGCCTTGCCAAGGTGCTCGACTTGTTTGCCGGCCATGCCAAGCTGCTGCGCGGGCGGCGCAGCGGCTCACGGTTCAAGACGGGCACTATCTCTGGCGTGCGCACGCTGGCCGGCTACGCCAATACCTCCAGGCACGGCCGGGTGCGGTTTGTGATCTCGCTCGCCGGCAACACCGGGCGGCTGCGCTTCCGATTGCTCAGGGCCATCGAGCGCGGACTGTAACCTGAGTGGCTGACCTCAAGGATTGCCAGCCGCGATATGCGCCAGGACATCATCCAGCCAGAAATTCCTTTCCAAAGATGAAGACAGCGATTGGTACTGGAGCAACAGCTGCGGCAATCGTGAGCAGAAATCCCGGGATTGAGAAGAGCCGGCTAACGCCTGCAAGCATTGCAATACCGCCACCTCCGCCAATCAAGAAGTTGCCCGGCACATTTAGCGCCACAGCGAGGGCGAGATACCGATGGCGAAGCAAGAAAGGCAAGTGACGGTTGGGGGCTTTGTCGGCCAGGAACGCGAGCCTTTCTTGCTGGTCGAGCGGCTCGATCGCCTTGAGAAGTTCGGACATGCGTTTGAACCTGATATCCTCAGACAGTCGGATCAAGACAGACAAAGGAATGAGGCGCCCTACGACGAAACTGAGTGAGAGACCGGCAAGGGTGCAGACGTAGACAAGGAAGGCGATGGGCGGGCCCAGCATCGCAATGAGCGCCAGTCCGATTTCGGCGCCCGGTACGAACGGTATTGCCAGCAATATCGAATATAGTGCGGCAGAAACCGTAATGGTCCTGTGGACCGCATCTTCATTACCAGGCCGGACCTGAAAGTTCAGCGAGTCTGCTATGGTATGGACGGCGAGATTGGCTGCAATTAGCAGTCCAACGAGGCAGGCGATTTTGGCTATGGTCTGCCAGCGGAACATTGCCGCCCATCGGCCCCGGGACATGTCATTGCGTACTTGCAACCGGCGTCGATCGACCGATCAGCTTACCTTCGAACTCAAAGTTATTCTCGACTGTCCAGTACCAGCGTTTTACCGTCCAGGTTGAGATCCCCTTGATTGTGTCGCCCTGTATGGTGCCACGCCAAATGATTTTCGCATCTTTGTAAGGGCACTGTGTCTCGCTGACAAACTCGGTCTGATTGCCATTTCTTCTCACGAAGTAAGGTCGTGCCGGATACTTGCATCTCAACTCACATTCCTTGGAGACGAACCTTCCGTTCGCGAAGACAAAGGTGTCTTTGATATCTTTCGGCTTGCCATCCGGTCCAAGCGCACCTGTGAAAGTCATGCCATCGAGCGGGCCGCTACCGGTCTCTTCGGTGTCTTCGATTGCACCTGCAATTTTCGGGTCTGAAGCCGATGACAGGCCAAACCAGCCGGAGACTGCCGCCACCAGCACGACAATAAAGCCCACAATGAGTTTTGATCTTTGCATCGCAGCATCCTAGCTATGCGCAACCCCAGTCAGGCTGCCGTATATCTCGTCCGGAGAACTCCCCGACGCTGGAATGCAGTTACAATACTCGATCCAGGCACAATTATCAAAATTGGACGCTGGTTACCAACCAGCCGATGTTGGTGTCGCGAGAGGGGATGTGTTTGTCCACCGCCGGGCCACGATGTAATATTGATATGGAATTCCAGTATCGAACAATTGGCTGGGGAGAAGATATGGCCGATCAGGTGGAGGCCCATTACGCCGGTGGCGGAGCTTTGGCTGACCGGATAGCAGACAGCCTGCGCAAGGCCGGCAAGGACCTTGCCGGATTGAAGACAGCCGATCTGGCAACCGTCGATGAATTTCACATCCGCGGGCGCAAGGCGACCCTCGAACTGGCGGAACACATGAAATTGAGCGGCGCGGCGCGGGTTCTCGATATCGGGAGCGGATTGGGTGGACCGGCCAGAACGATCGCGGAGACATATGGCTGCAGCGTGTCCGGCATCGATTTGACCGAGGCGTTTTGTGAGGCCGCACGCGCCTTGTCCGATTGGGTCGGCCTGGGCCATCATGTTGATTTCCAACAGGGCGATGCGACCGACCTGCCGTTTCCGGACGATCACTTCGATGCCGCGATGACAATCCATGTCGCCATGAATATTGCTGCCAAGGATAAGCTCTACAGCCACGCCAAACGCGTCTTGAAGCCGGGCGGCATTTTCGTTGCGTATGACGTGCTACAGGGTGAGGGCGGTGATATCGTTTTTCCCGTGCCATGGGCGCGCGAGCCATCCATCAGCCACCTGGCGACGCCTGCGGAAATGACGTCACTTTTGACAGACGCGGGGTTCAAAATCCTGGATGTTCGGGACTCGACCGATGAAAGCCAGCAGTGGTTTGAAGACAGGCTGGCGAGCCTGAACGCCTCGGGACCTCCGCCGGTATCGTTCCAGATCTTTCTCGGCGCCGATTTTCCGGCCATGACCCGCAACCAGGTTCAGAACCTCAAAGAGCGGCGGATCAGGACAGTGAGTTTCACCTGCCAGGCGTGACAGCCCGCCGAGATTGGTCCCAGAGCGCGATCGTCTTTGATTGAATCAATCAAAGACGTGAATCGCCCTCTAACATATTGGTGACGATCAGTTTACTCACGTTTTGATGTTTCCTTCAGAACGTGAACTGATCTAGCGCCGGCGTTGACGGCAGCGGCGTGGTGCGTATCGTGCTGTCCGTCGGGCGGGCAATGTAAAAGGGGCGGGGCTTATGAATCAGATTTTTATCGTGGTTGCGGCAGTCGCCGGGTTTTTGATCGTATTCCCGTTGTTCTGGATGGGGATCGTTTATCTGATCTCGCGCATCGGCGGCTGGGCGCGGCTGGCCGAGCGATATGCCGCCCAAGGGCCGGTTGCGGGCGATGCCTTTCGCATGTGCACGGCGCGGTTCAGTCATCTCGGCAACTATAGAAACAACTTGAACCTGACGGTGTCCGGGTCCGGCATTCACATGCAGCCGATGGCCATTTTCAGCATGGGCCACGATCCGCTGTTCATTCCCTGGAACGCGATCACGGCACTTGAGAAGCGCAAGAAGCTGTTTTTTACCAGCGCGCAACTGCAGGTCAAAGACGACGATGCCGGCGGGACCACGAGGATTACCTTCTTCGGCCAGCCGGTGTCCGACAGCCTGCAGCGGCATTGTCCACAGAAGTGATCAGGCGTCGCTTATGCGTAGCTGAGATCGGGCATCGATGATTTTCTGCGGGTGATGAATTCCTCAAGCGCCTCATCGATGGCCGGGTCGAGCAACGGCTGCTGGTACTCATGCAGCAGTTT
>JABDJG010000045.1 GCA_013002595.1 Hyphomicrobiales bacterium
CTTGAAGTTCACGTTTCAGCAGCACCACCTGATTGCGGCGCAAGCGAAGAATTTCCCGGTCCCGTATAACGTCCATATAGGCCTGGATCACATCGAAAAACACGGTCTGTTCTGCGATGATCAGCTGCTGTTGGCCGGCCGCGATCAACTGGTCTGCCTGACGGGTGGCGCTGACCGTGCGAAATCCCCGGAACAACGGTTGCGACAGTCTTATCTTGAGCGACATCGGGTTCGAATTGGCGGTCCGCAATGTATTCTCATCGGACGCCTTTTCAGCAAAATTGCCCTGTGCAATGACTGTTGGCCGCCAGCCTGAGAGCGCCTGTGGCATCAATTCATCGGTAATCCGCTGATCAGCCCGCGCAACGTCCAGCGCCGGCTGATTACGGTAGGCATGTTTGAGCACTTCGGGCAGAGATTGCGCCTGCACGGGGCCGAAGGCCACCAGCACGCTGGTCATCACCGCTGCGGAGACCGCAACGGCTCGCATAAGACCGCGCCGACCGACCCTTGCAACCTGATTGGCACCAAGCCCCCGCAATATTCCACTCCTGTCTAGCGACTCCGGCCTTCTTGCCTCCAGTCAGGTGAAACCTTTCCGGTGGCGGGCTTTTGTCAAATTGCACTGAATCCAGTAGCTCCCCGTTAACATCAAGACATGGGGCCGCGTTGCATTCAACAATTAGGCGGTTTCGTGACTAACAGGGCCTTACCGGATTTCTGCGGGATTCAGGGTTTGGCAATACAGGTTGATCAAGTGATAATCAATATCAGCAACCGATTCGCGACCATTTATTAATCATGTATTCGGATAGAATACCCTGCATGTGGTGTAATTCGAAGGAAGCATGCCTATATATAGACCATAGCTCCTCGAACAGAAAGGTGTATTTATGGGAATATTAAAAAAGACTTTGGCGAAATCCAGCAAATCCATCAGCGGCTCCGCTGGCTCGCCCGGGCGCTCAGGACTTGGAACCGCTACAATTATATTTATGGTGGGTGCATTTTTACTCACTGCACTATGGGGTTTTTGGTTCACAGTGCCAGAAGGCCATGTCGGTGTCGTCTTGCGCTTCTCAAAGGCGATCCATCAGGAACGGCCGGGACTGCACACCAAGGTGCCGTTGATTGACAGCGTCCAGCTGATTGAAGTGCGTGAGCGCAAGAGTGTCGAGAAACTGGCGGCAGCCACCAAGAACCAGTTGCCGGCCACGGCGACCGTTTCAATCAACTGGACCGTCCAGGAAACAGCAGCGATGACCCTTTACCAACGCTATGGGTCTTTGGAGCAGTTCGAGGAACGTATCCTCGATCCAAAGCTGCGTCAGGCATCCAAGGCGGCGATCAGTACGTTCAATGCCGATGAGCTGATCCGCAACCGAAATGCCGCAATCGGCAAGATCCAGGAAAATATCGTCGCGCTGATGGAGGCTTATCCGGTCACGGTGCATTCACCGCAGATCGAGAATGTCGACCTGCCGCAGCAGTACATGGACGCGGTACTCGAAAAGGAAAAAGCCCGCGAGGCGGCGGCACGCGAGGATTACAACCTGCAGCGCCAGAAGCTTGAAGCCCAGCAAAAGGTGCAGACAGCCGAAGCCGAACGCGATGCAGTCAAGGCGACCGCCGACGGCCAGGCGTACAAGGTTACAGTCGAGGCCGAAGCAGAAGCCAAAGCCATCCGCATAAGAGGCCAGGCCGAGGCGTCAGCCGTGCTGGCCGTCCAAAAGGCAATCTCGCAGAACCCGCTGCTGATCGAATACGAGCGCGCCAAACGCTGGAACGGCAAGATGCCGTCGACGATGATGGGAGGCAGCGCCAACGTCCTGTGGTCAGTACCGACAAGCCAGGCGCGCAACTAGAGCGCATCATTTAAGCTCGGTTCCCGGCTGTCATTGCCTGGCCCATACCAGGTGATGACAATTCGGGAAGTTCAGCATTACAAGGACCGTGACCTTGTAAACCTAACCGCTCGAACTTACTGAAATAGCGTTGCAATCGGCATGAGCCCGTGATAATCAGCGCCAGCCTTTTCAAAGGCTGACTTCCTGAAAGGGCCTCGTGGCGGAGTGGTGACGCAGCGGATTGCAAATCCGTATACCCCGGTTCGATTCCGGGCGAGGCCTCCAATCCTTCGTACCGACCGTGTCTGCCGGCTTTAATGACGCCGGCCCGCGAGGTGTCTTCAAATCCTTCCAAATTGATCTCGATCAAGGACTGCCGGTCTGGTCGCAGCCATCATCTGCCTCGCACAATGAGGGGATTCCCGATGGCCAAGGCAAAGTCTGAAACAACCACTGCTGCGGAACAACCGCAACGCATCCCGGCGATGCAGAGACTTCTCGACAATCATTTTCTTCTGCTCTTCATCGGCGTCGTCGTGCCGACGGTGCTCTATCTCTTATGGGGCGTCATGGAGCTTTCGCAAATTCCGATCGCCGAGTAGGAGGCAGACATGGCACTTACTTCTCCTGAATCAAAGGTCTGGTGGAACGAACCCGTCGGACGTGCCGAACTCACCTGGATCGCCATTGCCTTCCTATGGGGCGTCTTCATGTTTTCCATGATGGTCTGGTGGCATCTTGAGGGAAACCAGAACCTGTCCAACGAGGTCTACCGGGTTTCGCCGGCCAAGTTCGAAGCCAAAGTTGAAGCGTTCACCGAGAAATACAAGGTGCGCGAGGAGGCCGACATACCGGTGGCTAAGCCGGAGCCGGGCGCGGACGTCTACATGCTCTCCAGATTGTGGGAATGGTGGCCGATCCTGGAGCTGAAAAAGGGCCAGACCTACCGCCTGCATCTGTCGTCGATGGACTGGCAGCACGGCTTTTCACTGCAGCCGGTCAACATCAACATTCAAGTCCACCCGAACCTGGAGCATGTGATCACGCTGACGCCGACGCAGACCGGCGAGTTCAGCGTTGTGTGCAACGAATTTTGCGGTGTCGGCCACCATACCATGGTCGGCCGCATTCACGTCGTCGATTAGCGGTGGAGGGAACATCATGAGCATCACAGCCGACACAACCGTAATCGGCGGAATTGCCGCAAAGTTCAGGACTTGTCCGGCGACCGGACTACAGGTCGATCTGGCTGCCGAAAGATTGATCAAGGCCAATGCGGTTGCCGCGATCGTGTTTCTTGCCATCGGCGGCCTGTTCGGGCTGCTGGTCGCCCTGACCCGCTGGCCGGCGGTCCACCTGCTGTCGTCAGACATGTTCTATCTGGTACTGACTGCACATGGTCTGGATGTTCTGCTGGTCTGGATCATCTTCTTTGAGATGGCGGTTCTGTATTTCGCATCGGCCATCATACTGAATTGCCGGCTGGCGGCACCGCGCATCGGCTGGCTGGGCTTTGCGCTGATGCTGGTCGGCGCGCTGTTGACCAACGTCACTGTGCTGCAGGGCGATGCCAGCGTCATGTTCACCAGCTATGTGCCGATGCAGGCGCCGCCGAATTTCTATCTCGGCCTGATCTTGTTTGCCGTCGGTGCGCTTTTAGGCTGTTTCATCTTCCTGGGCACGCTGGTCATCGCCAAGGAGGAAAAGACCTATGAAGGGTCCATTCCGCTTGTCACCTTCGGTGCGCTGACCGCCTGTATTATTGCGGTTTTCACCATTGCCAGCGGCGCGATTATCCTGATCCCGACCTGGCTGTGGTCGCTTGGCTACATCAGCCATATCGACACGGTCATGTACAAGCTGGTGTGGTGGGCCATGGGGCACTCGTCGCAGCAGATTAACATGGCCGCGCAGGTTGCCATCTGGTACGCCATTCCGGCAATGCTGCTCGGCGCCAAGCCACTATCCGAGAAGGTCAGCCGTTCCGCCTTCTTGATGTACATATTGTTCCTGCAGCTGGCCAGCGCCCATCACATGCTGGTCGAGCCCGGCATCAGCTCGGAATGGAAGGTTTTCAACACATCCTATGCCATCTATCTGGCTGTTCTCGGCAGCATGATCCACGGCATGTCGATCCCTGGCGCCATTGAAGCGGCGCAACGCCGCAACGGCTTCACAAACGGGGTTTTCGAATGGCTGCGGCGGGCACCTTGGGGCAATCCGGCCTTTGCCGGCATGTTCCTGTCTCTGGTGCTGTTCGGCTTCCTGGGCGGCATTTCCGGTGTCGTGCTCGGCACCGAGCAAATCAACATCATGCTGCACAACACGCTTTATGTACCGGGCCACTTCCATGCAACGGTCGTTGCCGGCACCACACTTGCCTTCATGGCCATCACCTATCTGCTGGTACCGCTGATCTTCCAGCGTGAGATCATCTGGCCGCGCCTGGCCAAATGGCAGCCCTATCTGTTCGGGCTTGGCGCTGCCGGCATATCGTTGTTCATGATGGGCGCCGGTACGCTTGGTGTGTCGCGCAGACACTGGGACATCACCTTCTCAGATGCCGCACTCAGCTTCGACTATCCGCCTGCGGCCTTCTTGATGCTCGGCCTCAACGGCTTGTCGGGCATCCTGGCTGCCATTGGTGGCGGGTTGTTCGTCGTGATCATCGTCGCCAGCGTGCTGTTCGGCAAAAAGGTCGATGCAAGCAATGTCGTGGCAGCACTCGGACCGACGCCGCAAAAACAGATGAGTGACACGGTTTCGACCTATGGCAGCGCCGGCACGTTCCATCTGCCGGGCACCTACATCCTGGTGTCGATCTTCTTCACTGCCTTCGTTCTCTACTACTTCGTTAACTGGAAGTACCTGTCCGAGCTTTGGCAACTGGGTTGATGCAAAGGAGCGATGCGATGACCGACGTCACGATCCGAAGCGGCAGCACGGTGCGCGATGCGATCATGGTTTTCAAGCCGCGCATCGCCATTGCGATCATGTTGAGCGCCATTGGCGGCATGGCAGTCGTTGACGGCCCCTCACCCGGTCTGTGGCAGCTCAGCGTTTTGGCGATTGCAGTGTTTCTTGCCGCCGGCAGTGCCGGTGCATTCAACCAGTGGGTCGAACACGATCTCGATGCCCGCATGAAGCGTACCGCCAACAGGCCGTTTGTTACTGGCCAATTTACAGCGGGTCCCGCGTGGTTGGCGGTGATTACCGGCCTGCTTGCCGCGGCCGTCGTTCTGGCGGGACTGGCAACGAACTGGTGGGCCGCACTCTATACCTTCCTGGGCGCCTTCACTTACGGGGTTATCTATACCATGTGGCTCAAACGCCGCTCATGGACCAATATCGTCATCGGCGGCCTGGCCGGCAGCTTTGCCGTACTGGCCGGGGCAGCCGCGATCGACCCGTCAATCGGCATTGAAGCCATGTTGCTGACGCTGGTGTTGTTCCTGTGGACCCCGCCGCACTTCTGGAGCCTGGCGATGGTCTCCAGCGATGACTATGCCCGCGCCGGTGTGCCGATGTTGCCGGTGGTTGCGGGCAAGCAGTTGTGCGCCTGGGTTATCCTGGGCCATACACTGGCCTTGTCACTGATCGCATTGATACCGGCCTGGTACGGCATGGGTAACCTGTACCTGGCCGGCGCGCTGACGGGCGGTGCGATCTTTACCTGGACCAGCATTGCACTGGTCTATCGTCCTGACCGCACCCGGGCATTGAAAAACTTTTTTGCCTCTTTGCTGCACCTGTGCCTGCTGCTGGGCGGTGCTGTTGCAGACCGCGCGATTGGAGCATTCCTGTGAGGCTTGTCCTGTGCCTGTTTGCGATCATTTTGTTGGTCGTGCCAGCCAGCGCGGCACAAAATGAACTGGAGGATCAGGCCGCCGCACGCTCCGAGGCCGCAATCGGCAACCTGCTGCCACCGGCGAGTTTTGTTGATATGCAGGGGCGCCAGATTACGCTTGAGGCGTTGCGCGGCAAACCGGCGCTCATCTCAATGGTCTACACCGGCTGCACTGACGTTTGCCCGGCGATTATCGAAAATCTGCGCCCTGCCATCGAGATTGGCCAGGAGGCGCTTGGGGCGGATAGTTTTACAACAATCACCATCGGCTTCGACACCCGGCACGATACACCGCAGCGCATGCGCTCGTTTGCCCGTGCGCGCGGTATCGATCTGCCGAACTGGCTGTTTTTGTCGGGAGATCAGCGAACGGTGCAAAGGCTTGCCGACGCTGTAGGTTTCACCATCACGCCGTCGGCCGGCGGGTTCGATCATACCGCCCAGGTCAGTATCATTGATGCTGACGGGCGTATTTACCAGCAGGTTCGCGGCGGCGTATTCAACCCGCCGGCGATTATCGAACCCTTGAAAGACCTGATGTTTGGCCGGCGCCAGGCGATCGTATCATTGAGCGGCATTTCCGAACGCATCAAGCTCTTCTGCACGGTATACAACCCCAACACCGGGCGTTACTATTTCAATTATTCGCTGTTTATCGGCCTCGGCATCGGCATTGCCTGCCTGTTGCTGGTTCTGATCTGGCTGGTCCGCGAATTCCGGCTACCCGGCGGAGGTGCACATTCATGAATATGGCCCGCCTGATGCTGCGGCGCGGCTTCAATGTGGCCGAAGGCGTGCTCGGACAGGTGTTCCCACCGGCCTGGAACCCGATGCTCAACCTGGGCGCACTGGGCTTTTTCTTTTACTGGATCATCACGGTCAGCGGCATTTACATCTATATTTTCTTCGATACCGGCGTTCTCAATGCCTATGCCTCCATCGAGTACATGACGCATGAGCAATGGTATCTGGCCGGTATCATGCGCAGCTTTCACCGTTACGCTTCAGATGCCCTCATCTTGGTCATGATGCTGCACCTGTTGCGCGAGTTTGCCCGCGACCGCTATCGCGGCGTGCGCTGGTTCAGCTGGGTGACGGGCGTCCCGATCATGGTGATGGTCTTTGTTGCCGGTATCAGTGGCTACTGGCTGGTCTGGGACAAGCTTGCCCAGTATATTGCCATCGTCTCGACCGAGTGGCTCGACATGCTGCCAATCTTCGGTGAACCGATTGCGCGCAACTTCCTGTCGCCAGATGCGCTCGAGAGCCGGTTCTTCACCCTGATGATCTTCATGCACATTGCGATCCCACTGATCGCGCTGGTGATCTTGTGGGTACATCTGCAGCGGGTCGCCAAACCGCGCATCAACCCGCCCCGCGGTCTTGCAATTTCGGTCTTTGCCGCTCTCATCGCCCTGTCACTGGTGCACCCTGCCCTCAGTCAGGCGCCTGCCGACCTTGCCGTCGTGCCCGGCAAGGTCGGACTGGACTGGTTCTATCTGCCTTTGTTTCCTGCCCTGGAAACCCTGCCGGGCAGCCTGACATGGGGCATGAGTGCATGTTTGCTGGCCATTATGATTGCGATGCCGTGGCTGCCGCCACTGAAACGCGCACGGCCCGCTGCGGTCGATCTGGCCAACTGCAATGGTTGTGCGCGCTGCTTTCATGACTGTCCGTATAACGCGATCTCGATGGTGGCACGCAGTGACGGCACGGCTTTCGAGCGCGAGCCGGCGGTCAATCCGGATCTTTGTGTTTCCTGCGGTCTGTGCGCCGGCGCCTGCCCGACATCGATGCCGTTCCGGCGCCTGAGCGAGCTGTCGCCCGGCATCGACCTGCCCGACCGGACCATGGCACAGTTGCGCGACCTGACCGAAACGGCTGCGCGCAACCTGACGGGCACAGAACGCATCATGGTGTTTGGTTGCGATACTGGCCCGGACCTTGCCGAGGTGTCATCCAAATCGGTCGGCGTCGTGCCTTTGGTCTGTATCGGTCAACTGCCACCTGCTTTCATCGACTATGTTCTCAGCCGCAACCTGGCTGATGGAGTTGTGCTGACTGGCTGCCGGGAGAATTCCTGCAATGCCCGCTGCGGTATAGAGTGGACCAACAGTCGTCTTGCCGGCGAACGCGACCCTCATCTGCGCGCGCGTGTGCCGCGCGACCTCCTCAGAACAGCCTGGGTGGGGGCAACCGGAGGTCGGCAATTGCACCACGCGTTGCAGGCCTTGGTGCGCGAGCTGAAGGATGCCGACGTCGATGTGCGCCCGGCGCCTGCAGTCAAATGCCCACCTACAGCCTGTGAGGCCGTCGATGCGTAGGTACTTGCGATATACTGGACAGTTCGCGTTCTTTTTGCTGATTGCCGCCTTCATCGGATATTTTTCGAACCAGCCGGTCTACCAGCAGACCCCGGATGGCATGGCACAGATAAAGCTGAGCTTTGCTCATGGTGCGGCGCGCAAGGTCGACTGCCGGAAATTGTCTTCAAAGGAGATCGCCCGGTTGCCGGCCAACGAGCGCCGGCCCAATACCTGCGCGCGTGAGCGGATACCCGTACACATCCAGCTCATGCTGGACGGTGAGCTGCTTTACGATGCGCAGTTGCAGGCAACCGGACTGTCCCAAGATGGGCCGGCGCGGACCTATAGAAAGCTCATCGTGCCGGCGGGTCCGCACACGATCGTCGCCCGGCTGCGCGACACCAAACGGGGCAGCGGGTTCGACTATGAGGCTGAACGCCAGGTGACGCTGAAGCCGTTCCAGAACCTGGCAATCGACTTTAAGGCCGATAGCGGCGGGTTTCAGTTCAGGTAGGAGATTGGCGATGGATCTGATTGAATGGCGGGCGGAGTTCGAGACCGGCGTTGCCGATGTCGACCACGAACACCGCGAGCTGATAGGATTGATCAACGATCTGCACCGCCAGCTGGCGACAGAGGCGACCGCAGAGAATGTCAGCGACTTTCTGGGCGAAGTGTTTGCGAAAATTTCGGCGCACTTCGCGCTCGAAGAATCCATCATGCGCAAGCACAACTATGACCAGTATCAGGAACACAAGAGCGATCACGAGAAACTCCTGGACGACATTCGCGATATCATGGACGATTTCGAGGCTGGCAAGTATGCTGCCTACGACGAAGCACTGTCTGCGGCGGTGCGCGACTGGTTCGTTGACCACTTCAAGACAAAGGATGCCCGCTTGCACAGTATGCTTGGGGTGTGACGGCTAGGATCAGTGCCGCGCAATGAGGCTGGTCAGTTCAGCCTGAACATCGCCCGGGTCGCGGCCCGACGTATCAAGGATATGGTCGGCGCGGGCGTAGTCACGGGCGCGGCTGCCGAGGATGACCTTGAGCTCGGCGAGAGCCTCCTCATGGCCGTGCATGGGGCGAAGGTCGCCCTGTTCTATGACGCGGTTCATGTGCTCCAGCGGCGTTGCGGTCAGCCAGATCGTTCGAAAGTTGGACAGCAAAAGATCGAATGTCTCGGTGTCCTCGCTGACACCACCTGCAGCTGCGAGGATGCAGTTATCGTGCTCGTCAATGACGGCGTGCAGTTCACGCTGTTCGAGACGCCGGTAGCCGTCCTGGCCATAGAGATTGAAAATGTCCGGCAAAGCCATGCCGCTGGTGCGTTCAATTCGTTCGGTGAGTTCGATGAACGGCACCTCCAGTTGACCGGCGGCAGCCTTGCCGAGCGTCGTCTTGCCAGCGCCGCGCAACCCGATCAGGGCAATGCGCGCCTGTCGCCCTTGCTGGCCATTGCCCGGTTCGGCCGCATCGAGCAACGCTGCCAGTTGACAGTCGAGCGCCTTGGCGACATGGCGCAGGCGAAGGATCGAAATGTTGCCGGTGCCGGTTTCAAGCTGTGCCAGGAACCTCTCCGAAACGCTTGAACGCTCGGCCAGCTGTCTGCGGTTGATATGCTGCTCACGGCGCAACCGGCGAACCTCCTGACCGAGGCGGCTCAGGTACAGTTCATCGGCATGATCTGCAATTTTCTGCAACATAATGCTTTACTTCCGGCCTAATTGTCGCTAGCACTAGCATGTCCACAACAAATTTGCAATATACTGCATATATGAGTGATCCAACCGTAGATTTCCAGACCACCCAGGATGCCTGGCGCCACTGGCGGCTCGAGGTTGATGGCGACGTTGCCGAACTGATCATGGATGTCGACGAGACCGGCGGGCTTTTCGATGGGGTCGAACTCAAACTAAACTCCTATGACCTGTCGGTGGATATCGAGCTGCACGATGCCATTCAGCGGCTGCGGTTCGAACATCCCGGCGTCAAAACGGTGGTGCTGCGCTCGGGCAAGGACCGGGTGTTCTGCGCCGGCGCTAACATCCGCATGTTGGCCGGCGCCAGCCATGCCCACAAGGTCAATTTCTGCAAATTCACCAACGAGACACGCAATTCGATCGAGGATGCCAGCGAGAATTCCGGCCAGCGCTGGCTTGCGGCCGTGACCGGCGCCTGCGCCGGCGGCGGTTATGAACTGGCGCTTGCCTGCGATCACATCATGCTG
>JABDJG010000072.1 GCA_013002595.1 Hyphomicrobiales bacterium
GAGTAAACAGATGAGCCAGTATAGCTCATTCGATCAGGCCGGCGCACCCGCTGGGCAAAACACCGAGATCAGTCCGGAAGTGCGGGAAGTTCTGCACATGCTGGAAGTTATCGAACTCAAGCAGCCGGCGAACCCGACAAAGCGCTGAGTACGGATTCCAGTCCTCGTTAGAGGATCAGTTGCCCGTCGGTATCGAGTGCTGCAACAGTCAGGCCGGTTACGTCTGCCAGAACCACCACGTCGACCCAGACACCGTTATCGGCATCCAATGCGCTGACGGTGGTGTTGCCGCTGGATGCTGTCAGCTGAACCACATCCGTTGCGGTTTGAGCGCCGGTCATCTCGGTCAATGCCGACAGGTCGAGAATATCATCGGACGAAAATCCAATGATGATATCGACGAAATCGTCGGTGCCGGTCTGACCAATGACGTCCTTGCGTGCCCAGTTATAGGTATCGCTGCCGTCGCCGCCCTCGAGCGTATCATCGGCCTCACCGCCGCGCAGCCAGTCGTTGCCATCGGCGCCTTTCAGGTGATTTTCCCGCTTGTCACCGGTCATGGTGTCATCTTGAGCTGACCCGATGACGTTCTCAACGCTCCAGATTGTGTCAGTCCCCAGATCGCTGGTCGCGACGTGGCTATGCAAGTTGACATCGACGCCGGTGGTTGCTGCAGAGTAGTCGATCCAGTCCGTGCCGGAGCCGCCGTTGTATGAATCAGTGCCGTTGCCGGCAATGATAATGTCATCGCCACTATCGGCATCCACATCATCATTGCCGGTGCCACCGTCCAGTGTATCGTGGCCCTTGCCGCCGGTTATGTAGTCGTTGCCGGCGCCGCCATAAACCTCATCATTTCCCTCGCCGCCGAGCACGGTGTCGTCGCCGTCGCCGCCGTCAACGATATCATCGCCGGTGTCGCCGAAGACGATGTCGTTGCCGGCCTCGCCGTAGATGGTGTCGCCCTGTTTGCCGCCGGATATGTTGTCGTTGCCGTCGCCGCCGTAGACGGCATCGTCATCGGTGCCGCCCTTGATGTCGTCGTCGCCGCTGCCGCCGTCGATATCATCATCGCCGCTGCCGCCGGATATGGTGTCGTCGTCGGCACCGCCGGAGATGTAATCATCGCCGCTGCCGCCGGACAGGTAGTCGTCGCCGTTGCCGCCGAGCAGGCGGTCGTCGCCGCTTTGTCCGTAAACGGTGTCGTCGCCGTCGCCCGCGTCGATGATGTCGTCGTGGGTGCCGCCGATCGATTCGAGGGCACCATCGAGCGGCTGGATGTTGTTGGCGCCGAGCTTGATCAGGATGATGGCGTCGTCAAAGCTCATGTTGCCGCCGTTCTTCTGCGCCTCCAGGCCGAGCCTTACGGTGCCGGTGGCGGTGTCGGCGACAGAAACGGCATGTGGTGTGCCATCGGGATTGGGCGCATAGCCGTTCTCGGCGGTGCCCAGGCTGTGAAAGATCTCGTGGCCTTTGCCCTGGGCCATCGGCGTCGACTCTCCGGTTACTGGGTCGACGTGCACCAGCATCAGGTTCTTATCGACGATAAGGCCCGGGTCACCGTTGTCAGTACGCATTTCCCAATTGGCATCAGGGTCGTTGAGGAGCGCGGCCGTGTCACCCTGGCCGTAACCATTGCCAAGGACGAAGAAACCGAGTTGCTCGCCGGCGGCGAGTTTGACATCGATCGTCTTGTTCGGATAGACCGCCTGGCCGCCGTTTTTGCCGCCTTCAGGCGAGAACAAGACGTTGACGGAGTGGATCGCCCCGTCGGCGGAAACCTTGTACATACCGACGGTGTTGTGGAAGCCCTTGGCGATGCTTTCCAGTTCGAAACGGGCGACAGTCTCATTGGTGACGGAAATTCCGTTGGTGTCGAGCCGTTGCAGCGAACCGTCGCCATAGATGACATCATTACCGTCCAGACCATTGATCGTGTCGTCACCTTGATAACCATGAATGACGTCACCGTCGGTTGTGCCGGTCAATGTATCGTTGGCGACAGTGCCTAAAACTTCAGCCATGCAAAAAAACTCTGTGCAATCTTGGGGTGAGGATTTGTGCCACACACGTATTATGATCCGGCAAAGAGCGGCCCTACAATTTTAACGATTCGATAGCGAGTCGGTTTACGATGTATCGACGACCCAAAGAAAACGCCGCGACTCTGGGAAGAGCCGCGGCGCTTACGGATCGTTATTGACCCTGGTTAACTACCAGGAAATGCCGATGTAGTCGGGATCATCGGGCAGCTCCTTGAACAGGCGCACCAGATCGATCACCTTGACTCCCTTGGGGCGGTGGATCACGGCGTTGCGGTAGTCATCGCGCGAATGCGACACGACCACTACATCGCAGTTGTTCACAACATCATCGATGCTTGGACGTAGAACATCGGGCAGCTTGTCCATCAATGTGGCCAGATGCGGCCGTGCGTGACGCATGTATTCGAAATGCGAACGCGTTGATGAATCAATCTTGAGATTGGGGTCGAATGCGCAGAATTCCTGATTATCCTCCAAAAGGCCGGCCATTAATTCGAGAGCCGGGCTTTCGCGCAGATCATCGGTGTCGCACTTGAAGGCAACGCCGAGGAAACCGATGCGTTTACCGGTAAACTCGCGAACCAGCTGCAGGCCTTCCTCGATCTGCAACTTGTTGGAAGCCATCAGGCTGTCGAACAGCGGCGTGCGGATCTGGTAAACCTGCGACAGGTGCTCAACGGCGCGCACTTCCTTGGGCAGGCACGAACCGCCGAAGGCAAAGCCGGGCTTGAGATAGTATGGCGACAAATTGAGCTTGGTGTCCTGAACGAAGATGTCCATGACCTCATGGCTGTCGACTTCAATGGCCTTGCACAGGCGGCCAACTTCATTGGCGAAGGTCACTTTGGCGGCGTGCCAGACGTTATCAATGTACTTGACCATTTCGGCGCCGGTAATCGAGCACATCAGCACCTTTTCGTCGACCACACGGTAAACGGCTGCTAGCTGGGCGGCGGCACGCGGGCTCGACGCGCCGATGACGGTTTTCGGCGGATTGTAGAAATCGTTTACGGCGACGCCCTCACGCAGGAACTCCGGATTGAATGTCACGCCAAATCCGACGTCCAGCTGCTTACCGCTGGCGGCCTCGACTTCGGGCACCACAACGCTCATGGTTGTTCCCGGCGGAACCGAGCAGCGCATTACGATGAGGTGGTAGGCGTCTTTGTCCTTGATCGCACGGCCTATCGACTGAGCAGCTGCGCGGACATACGTCATGTCGCAACCACCGTCTTCAGCGGTTGGCGTGCCGACGGACAGGAATGTGATGTCGGTGCGCTTTACGGCGTCTTCGATATCGGTGGTGGCCTCGATCAGGCCGCGTGACACGCCGTCACGGAGCAATGTTTCAAGGCCTTCCTCGACGATTGGCGAAACGCCGGCCTGAATGGCTTCGGCCTTTGCCTCAACAACATCAGCACCGACCATATGGAAGCCCAGATTGGCGAAACAGGCGACCGAAACGGCGCCAACGTAACCCAATCCGAGAACGCTGATGGATGGGCGTTGAGTGATGTCGCTGGCAACGATATCGTTCGTTGCGACCCATTCACCCTGATTTTCAAGCATAGTTTCAGCCACGTTTGACATGTCCCTGTAAATTCCCTGTGGTGTTCAATTATCGTTGTCGTTGAGCGACTTTTCCCCACTCATTGCGTCGATTAAAGCAGAATGTTTTCAAGAATCCGTGAAAGTTCATGCTGTGCGATTGGTAAATTTTTGCCGACAAATTGCTAATCGGCATTAACAAGTCGGAGCGGATTGCGGGTGCAAAGCCGCACACGCTTTTGCGCATCGGCGCAGTGGAAACCGATGGTCTCAGTCGAGAAATGGACCTCATCCCCAAATATCGCCGGTAAAGAAGCCAAACAGTCGGAAACCCGGCGTTTCGACGAGGCCCGTCATGAGGATCACGATCAGGAAAAGCGCGGTTACCGCAACGGTGGTCTGGAAACCGGCAAAACCTTCGCGGGCCATGACCAGCAGCCGGTCGCCACTTACTGCCGACTTTTGATCGCCGCGGTTGAACCATCTCTGCTTGGACAGCCGGAAGATACTGTAGACTTTGACCGCCGCGTTGATCAGCTGGTTGATGTACAGGACGAAGGGGAACCACATATCGACGGTGCGGGCGTATGAGGACAGCACCAGAGACAGCAACAGTCGAGAGATCGCCAGGAACAGGAAATACTGAATCAGATAAGCCCAGGAATAAAGTGTAGCTGCGGCGATCGCGACCGCCGGGTTTACCAGCATGGTCCACATGGCGATGCGCTGATCCACAAAACACCACCATATAAAGAACGGCACCCGTCTTGGGCCGAGTGCGATGACGCGGGCGCCATTCCTGAGCATGTTACCGGACCAGCGCCGGTAATTCTGCACCATGCGGTTGATGCCGTTGCCTTCGACCACTTCTACTGTGTAGCCCATGGAATCGGGCACATAGAGCAACCGGGCGCCGTGCTTGAGCATGTAATAAAGGGTCGACTTGTCGTCACCGGACAGGAAGCGGAACGAGCCCCACAACCAGTGATCCAGGTAATCTGCTTCCAGAAGGCGGATAAACTCCAGGGTTTTGACGTGCCTGACCCGGAAAACCGACATGCGGCCGGTCAGCGTCAGGACCCGGCCCGACAGGGCATGTGACTGCATGGCCAGGCGGCGCTGGGCAAAACGCATCGACAGCATGGACCGCATCCAGCGCGGCGCTTCGGCGATCACGTCTTCATCAGTGGTGACGGCTTCCAGGTCGGGATACAACTTGAACAACGGCAGGCACGAGCGGACCGCATTTGATTCCATGATGAAATCGCCATCCATAAAGACAACGATGTCATCATCGGGCACATTGGCGCGCGACATGGCGCGCAACACCAGGCCGATGGCCATGCGTTTGCCGCCGACGTTCTGGCGGATGATGTTCAATGTAATGTCCAGGTCGTTGCCGACACTGCGCAAATGGTCCTCGATGATGTCCTCGTCGAACTTGTCGCCCGATCCCAGCCAGATGGTTGCCGGGATGCCGGCTTCCCTGATCTGTACGACTATGCCGCGGACAACCCCCTCGGTGATCGAGCGGTGTTCCTTGTAGGTCGTCATCATGAAATGGAGATGCTTGGGGCGCCAGCCGCCATCCAGCACGCGATTGCCCTCGGCGCGCATGCGCGGGTAGACGTACTGGCTGTAGATCATCGCGCGGACGGCATGGGTGAACCACCATGAAAACCGCCAGCAGCCCAGGAACCCGATGACGTAGGTCACCTGACGAATTTCGGGATCGAACAGTTTGTTCGGTACAAGCGACAGGAAGATGATGCACACGGTTATGTAAAGAGCGATCTGCAACAGAACCGTCAGGTTCCATTTCTCCCAGCCCTTGGGCCAGAATCCCGGGTCGTTCAGCTTGTAGGAAGCTGGTTTGATCATGACGTCGCCACCAGAATTATTTCAGCAGAGCCGAAACCCTCCGCCAGATCGCGGCCAGGATGGGGCTGGTCGAGCGGGCATCGAAAAGCACAACGGCCGGCAAGCCGGCGGTGATTGCATCACGTGTCTCCTGAGGGAGCTGGTCGCCCAGCGATAGGGTGACCTCAGCGGATCTGTCATCGGGCGATCGCCACGAATACCGTCTGGCAACCTCCTCATGAAAGCCTTTTGTGCGGTCGATGCCGATAATGTCTGCGTTGATCGACACATTGAGCGAAGGGAAAAATACCCTTGCCTTGTCACCCATACCGACCTTGATCACCTCGTCCTGTGTCAGGTAGGCGTGGACTTTGCGCTCGGAGTCGTTCTCAAACACCGCGATAACATCGCCCTGCTTTACGGCGGCCGATTGCGGCTTAGGCATCTTGGCGAGACGGCCGTTGAACGGCGCGCGGATCGCAAGCCGTTCGCGATGCTTCAGGAGCGCCTCGTGTTTTTGATGGGCCAGAGCGATCTGATAGCGCGCGAGCTTGACGTCGGCATCGACTTCGCCGACTTCGCCCAGCAGTTCACGGCCGTTGAAGAAGCGTTTGCCAACACCGCTATCGGCCAGCTTGATCTGCTCCTGGAGCTCAAGGCGGCGCGATTTCAGTTTGGCGCGGGATGAGTTGAGCCACTGGGCGGCCTCTTCCAGCTGGTTGCGCGTGGCCCAGCCTTCCTTGAGCAACTGGCGGGTGCGGGCATAGCGGGCCTTGGCAGCTTGCTGGTCGGCCTGCAGACGTTCGATGTCGATTGATACCTGTTCGATGTTCTTGAGACCTACGGCGGCGTAGTCGTTCATCTTTTCCAGTTCAGCAGCACGTTTCAGCAGGAGCTGGTTGAGTTCGGCTTCACGCCGGCTGATTTCCAGCCTGGCCAGGTCGATCTGCCTTTCTAGATCGTAGTCGGCAAAATAGATGATGGTGTCGCCGGCGCCGACCTGCTCGCCAACTGCGGCACGTACAAACGATATCTGGCCATCGCCCTGGGCGCGAACTTCGACCATCGGGGCAGCCACGACCGCGGTCTGGACCTCCATCCGGAAAATGTTCGAGTAGAGCACCAGGGCCATGTAACCGAAAACCAGGAAGCCAATCGTGGAATAGATTCCGACCCAGGCGATCTGGCGCAGGGGCAGTTTCTTTTCGACCACCACGGTGGTGCTT
>JABDJG010000064.1 GCA_013002595.1 Hyphomicrobiales bacterium
CTGCATCATCAGGTCCGCAAGGCTCAGTTCGAAGTGCGCGAGCTGGAGGACCTCGTCAAGAATCTTGAGACCGACCTGAGGCGGACCGGCGACCGGCCCGAGCACGATGCAAAGCGTCAGCGAATCAAGAACAAGATCACCGCCGCCAAAGCAGAGATGGCAGAACTCACCGCCACGATCCCGGCCGACTGGGAAGAAAAGCATAAAGCGTTCAGCGAGGTCCAGACTGCCTACAATAAGGCCCGCAGGATCTATCGCAGCCATGCCGACGGCGCCTTCGAACCGATCCTGGAGATCAACAAGATGCTGGCCGGCAGCGATGCCCTTGAAGCCCTGCGCGAACCGATTGCAGGCCTCAAGCCATTGCTCGAAAGCGGCAAGCCTGAGGATTTCATCGCCAGGGTCGCTGAGGTCTCAAGGATGGTCAGAAAGGTCGAGGGCACCAGCAGGATCCGCTCGCAGCTGTCCAGGGCCCGAAAAGCCATTAGATCGAAAAAGCCATCACCTGAAAAAGCCGTCAAGGCGCTCGACAAGGCGATGCAGCTGTTCGAGGAAGATACTGCATGGCGCAGCCGTGCGGCCAGGGAACTGCTGCCCGGCATGGATGCCTATAACGCCGGCATCCGCAACACCATCGGCCTGCGCCAGCTGTCCAGATTGCCTGAAGAGCAATCGCTTTACGCCGCCCGCTGCAATTCGGGCCACCGTGATATCTCGCTCAACTTCTAGTCGAAAGCCAGCCATGCCCGATCTGCCGTCCGTCACCGAAATGTTTGATTTGTGGGGCGAGGTTGCACTCGTCACCGGGGCATCGTCCGGGCTTGGCCGGCGCTTTGCCAAGGTGCTGGCGGCACAAGGCGCCAAGGTTGTTCTGTGCGCCCGCAGCACCGGCAAACTGGAAGCGGTAAAGGCCGAGATCGAGTTCGCACGCGGTGACGCGGTCTGCGTTGCGCTCGATGTTACCGACCCGGACGGCATCGCTGCAGCCTTCGATGCCGCTGAAGCCGCCTTCGGCACGGTCACCATCGTGAACAACAACGCCGGCATCGCCAAGCCGGCAAAGGCCATCGACATGAGCCACGAGGACTGGCGCTCGGTCCTTGCGGTCAACCTTGATGCCGTGTGGTTCGTTGCCCAGGAAGCCGCCCGCCGCATGGCCGCTGCCGGCAAGCCCGGCACCATCATCAACACCGCCTCGATCCTCAGCTTCCTTGTCGGCAACGGCATGGCCTCTTATGCCGTCGCCAAGGCCGGCGTCGTCCAGGCAACCAAATCGCTGGCGCTCGAGGTTGCCCGCCACAACATCCGCGTCAATGCCATCGCGCCGGGCTATGTGCTGACTGAGATCAACCGGTCGTTCTTTGAAACCGATGCCGGCCAGGACGTCATCAAGACCATCCCGCAACGCCGCATCGGCGATCCGGCCGATCTTGACGGCACCCTCCTGCTGCTCGCCTCAGGCAAGGCCTCGGGCTTCATGACCGGCTCGACAATCGTCATCGACGGTGGTCATATGATGACCGGCGGTTAGAGCTTTTTACATTCATTCGGCTCTGGGTCGCTCCCCCTGCCCAGCCACCCCCAGGGTATCCTTATCGGGTGGGTTGGGCAGGGGGAGCGGGCCGGATCCGACTTACAGGTAAACATTATGGACTTCACTATCTCCCCCGAAATGGAGGCCTTGCGCCTTAAGGTTCGTGACTTCATCGCCGCAGAGGTGATCCCGCTCGAGGCCGATCCCGCCAGCTACAATGAATTTGAAAACATCAAGATGTCGCTTCTTGACGAGGTCCGCACCAAGGCACGGGCGGCTGGCCTGTGGGCGCCGCAGATGCCGAAATCGCGCGGCGGCCTTGAGTTGCCCATCGCCGGCTGGGCGGTGTTTTACGAAGAGGCCGCCCGCTCGATCTTCGGGCCCTCGGCGCTCAACTGCCAGGCGCCGGATGACGGCAACATGTCGGTCCTCAACAAGGTGCTCGGCTCCGATGACCTGAAGGACAAATGGCTGCAGCCGATTATCGACGGCGATGTCCGCTCCGCCTTCGTCATGACCGAACCGGCACCGGGCTCGGGTTCCGACCCCGGCGGCATGATGCTGACCACGGCCGAGCGCAAGAACGACCGCTATGTCATATCCGGCACCAAATGGTTCATCTCCGGCGCTGCCCAGGCCAGCCACTTCATCCTCGTTGCGCGCACGTCGGACGACCCGCGCCGTGGCCTCACCGCTTTCATGTTCCACAAGGACGACCCCGGCTGGCGCATCGTCCGCCGCGTCGGCATCATGGGCCCGGAGGAGCACGGCGGCACCTGCGAGCTTGAGTTCGACGGCCTTGAAATACCGATGGAGCATCGCCTGATGGAGGAAGGCGATGGCCTGCGCCTGACCCAGATCCGCCTCGGCCCCGCGAGGCTCACCCACTGCATGCGCTGGCTTGGCCACGCCAAGCGCTGCATGGAAATCGCCGGCGAGTACGTCAACCACCGTGAGGCCTTCGGCTCAAAACTGGCTGAACGCGAATCGATCCAGATCATGCTCGGCGAGGTCGCCGCCGACATTCATATCGGCCGCCTCTTGACCATGCACGCCGCCTGGAAACTCGACACCGGCGACAAGGCGCAAAAAGAAGTCTCAATGGCCAAGATCCACGTCGCCGATGTCCTGCACAAGGCCTCTGACACCGGCATCCAGCTGTGCGGCGCCAAGGGCTATTCAAAAGACACAATTCTGGAATGGATCTACCGCTACGCCCGCTGCGCCCGCCTGGTCGACGGCGCCTCCGAAGTCCACAAGATGGTCCTGGCAAGACACTACGGCAAGCTGGGCAATGATTTCTGGAGCTGGGGCTAGATCCCGATCATCAGCTTTGTCAAACCCGTGCAGACCTTTGCTGGCTGTGCGAACCAGCGTTGCCATACCAGCGGTGCCGGGGATCATGATTGGATAACGCAACGTTAATAAATAGTTGACGCCTCGGAATGTTACCTTATACTACTAAAGTCTAATGAAAGTTAGAAAGGTAATTCTGCCGGCGGCGAATCGACAATAGTCCCCAAGAAGCGGTCAACAAATTCTGAATGTGCAGGCCCGAGCAGGACCCGACGACATGTAGGGGTAGATCATGACGGCAAAGGATTCCCTGGTGACTTCTCTGTTGCGCAATTCAATCACGACCTGGAAACGATTTTGGGCTGACGTCAGCGGCGCTGTCCTTTTCTACATAACCGCCACGCTGCCGGCATTGGTTGGTTTCTCGCTGCTGGCGATTGATGCCAGCCGTTTGATGACGCTGCACACGTCGTTGCAAAAGGGCGTCGATGCGTTGTCACTGGCAGCCGCAGGAGAGCTGGATCGCACGCCGAACGCTATGGCCCGGGCCCAGCTTGCAGCTGAAAATCTCCTCAGGAACACCCAGGTCTTTGGTTTAGGCGAAGCCCATATCGGTGCCGACACGGACCCCGATCCGGTCAATGTCGACCTCAACGTGACACTCACATTCTACAGCAAATTACCTGCATCGGACTCTGACCCGATGCCGGCAGGCGGCCCTACCAAGCTTGATCCAACCGACCCTAACGACAATGCCAGAGCACGTTTTGTACGGGTGACAGTTGATACCTATGCCATGGACACCATCTTCCCGGCGTCATTCCTTGGCGGTCCCGATTCGGCAACGTCGAATGCAACTGCAGTTGCTGGTATGAGCCAGGTCCTGTGCAGGCTGACACCATTGTTCATCTGCAATCCGTGGGAAGGCGGCACCAACGATATCTACGAGAATCTGTCCATATACAACAATACAAACACCCGCCTTAAGCGCCGCCGGCAGATGAGGGTCAGGATGGGGCCCGGTGGCAGCGGCTGGTTCCCTGGCAATTATGGCTTTCTCGACTTCGGCAATGGCGCACCTGCACTGGAAAAAGCGCTGGCCGTTGGCGCGCCCGACAACTGCTTTGCCCAAAGTGGTGTCGATACCAAGACAGGACAAAACACCGGTCCCGTCGAAGACGGCATCAATACCCGTTTCGGACTGTACCCATCCAGTTTGCCCAAGGGGATAGCCAAGCCCTACAACCAGAACTGGCAGGTACGGCCTGCCAAGAACATCCGGATGGGGCAACCTCAAAACGCTTCAAAAATATGCAGCGAATACTCGCCGGATACCAATATCGCCAACGGCATGGCGTTGCCGCGCGATCCGGTTTTTGCCAATCAAGCGGCGCGACTGGGATCATCTGCTCATCCCACCGTGTCCGAATTTACCGACTACTGGAATGGCAACTTCGCGGCCTACGACAACGGCCTTGGACCCGGTTGGCCCAGCCGGCCTGCCGCGTCAGCTGTCGGGCCCGCCATCACCGACCCGCCATACCAGGCCGAAGGACCGGCCGGCTTGTGGAGCGAGTTAACACGGTATGAGATGTACAAGTGGGAAATTTCAACTGACATGATGAGCGAGGTGAGTGGCGATACCCCGGCCAACGGCGGCGGCGAGGTTGGTGACCCCTGGGAAGATCCAAATAACGCTGAGACCGGCGGTGCCCGGTGCTTTAAAGGCACAAAGGACATCATGGACCCGCTTGACGAAGTTGACCGGCGGCTGATCGGTGTTGCCATCCTCAATTGCAAAGCCCTGGAGGCGCACGGCTTTAAACTGAATGGCAATACAAAGGGCATACCGGTTGCCTCGTTTGCCGAGTTCTTCCTCACCGAACCGCTTGAGAAAGGCGGCTCAGGCACCGCCGGCGATATATATATGGAGTTCGTCAACATCATCGAGGCTGGCACAGAGCAGTCGGTTTCGCGCGACCAGGTTCAGATTTACCGGTAACGAACCCCTGGACTTGCAATGAACCCGGCCCTGGATCAGGCGCAAAGAGACGGCCGTGTGGCCAAGATCCATGCCGACAGCGCCTTAGGGTCTGTCATGATCCCTCGCATTCTGTGCGGCGACGCATTGGCTGGCCTGTCTCCATCCAGCCCAACACAACCAAATCAACGCGCTACAAACGACCAGGACAAACGCCAACCGCCCGGCCTCGACGGTGCCTGCCATGAACCCCATAACAAACGCTGCCCCAATGCAGGCGATGACCAGTGCCGTTGGCCGCAGTATCCAGGCCCGCTCCACCGGCCTTGCCAGGCCGACAAGCAACAGGACACCCCAGCAGATTGCAACGCCGGCAAATTGGCCTCGCGGCACCAGGCTGTCATCGGCAACGCCAATCATCCTGTAGATCGCAAGACAGCCAATCGCGAAATCGGCAATGGCAGGAACCAGGAAAGCCATTCGAAGGCTATGCATGCTAGAGGGTTTCTTTCTGATCGTGGCTCAATACACCGGGTAGCATCCAAGTGCCCTCCTGTTCATTGATGTCTGTCAAATTCGCTTGTTGTTGCAGCCAGCGTGCAGGTTGCGTTCTGCCACGGCGCCGCTGGCGCCCGATCCGTTTGACGTCAATCAAACGCCGGCCATCCTTGTGGTGCTAGGGTTTGCAGACATTCATGGTTGCCTGAACAAACAGGAGCAGGATTATGGAAGAGCAGAAGGAAAAATCAGGCCGCACTATTGTTGAAGTGATCGAAGTCGCCGGCAATCAGCTCGTCGACCGGGTCAAGGAATTGGCGGAGGAATCCAAGGTCCGCCATTTGAAAATTGTTGCGGACGATGGCGATGTGTTTCTCGAAACGCCGTTGAATATCGGTTTGGTCGTCGGCGGCGTGGTGGTCCTTGCTGCCCCCTGGCTTGCGATCTTGGGCACCATCGCCGCACTGGCAACCAAGGTGCGGATCGAGATCGAACGCGATGCAGATGACGATGACGATGACGAAGACAAACCAGCGGTTACGGCACAAGCCGACAAGGACGTAGCCTGACCGCCATCCAGCTGTGCGGCGCGAGCGCGCGACCGATATTGAATGAATCATTCAATATCGTGAATCGCCCTCTATCAATATGATGTCGGTCAGCTTCGATCTTCCGTTGGCCTTACAGATATCCCGGCCCGTTTCGCGTCGGCAGATCGTCGCCGAGGTTCAGCCAGCACAGCTTTTCCTCGAAGGCAACATGGAGTGTCGGTTCAAACTTTTCCGGCTCTTCCATTGCAGCTGCGTAAAAATGCATGACACCCGACAGACGTTCCGAGCGGAATGACAGCGGCGTGCCGCAGCTGCCGCAAAACGTCCGCTCGACACCGGGCGAGGAACGGTGGACCTTCGGTGCCAGGCCTGCCCATCTCCATTGTCCGTTCGGCACGCCGATGTAGGTTGTCATCGGCGCCGAACATTGGCGCCGGCAGCTTTCGCAATGGCAGTTGACGCAGGACAGGACAGGGGTATCGATCTCAAAGCTGACGGCTTTGCAAAAGCATCTGCCGCGGCATGTCTCGGCCATGAAATTCCCTCCTCTTGATATGTGGTTGTGACCTTCGCTAGCGTGGCAAAACCTATCGCGGCGCCGGTCCATTTGTCAGCACCTTTCTGGCCGCAGCTGTTCGCCTGCCAATGCCGTCATGTCGGCCTTGAGCCGGGACCCGGAAGCGACAACTCAATATGATGCTGCGATGCCCCTGGGTCCCGGCGCTGCGCGGCTATCGCCGCTTGTCCGGGATGACGGATGAGGGTGATCCGCTCCAGGTCCGGCGCAATACCATCGCGCACCATGGGCGACCGTTCAGGTCAGGTTCATCCCGGCTTGGGCAATTTACCGCCCGTCGATTACAATGCCGCTCGCATGTCCTGGCCAACATCCATCAAGGAATGTGTCCGATGGCTCAATTGCTCCCGAGAATGATCGCCGCCGCGGCGCTCGTCACTGCCGTCACGGCGATGCCGGCGACCGCGTCAGCCTGTGGCACCGTCGAGCATGGCGTCAAGCGCTATAACCATCCCGATGCGACAGACCGCTCACGCACCGGTGCGCTGAAGATTCTCGGTCTGACATGTTCCGGCTACGTGGCTGTGAAAAGCGATCGTGAAATTCTGCCGATCCTGAGCGATGCGATGCGCCGCGGCCTGCCGCTCGAGATGATCGAAAAGGCATTTGTCAGACAGCGCTGCCTGCAGGGGCTCAGAAAAACCGATGACCATGCTGCCCTGTCGCAAAAGCTCGATGTGTCGAAATGCCCGACGCCTGCCGACCTTAAGACCTGGTCCGTTGTCACGGTTGGCTCCGCCCATCTTCGGCGCAAGCCAAGTACATCGAGTGCCCGCGTCGGTGCGGTTCTTGGTGGCACCATCGTTGAGACCGGCCGCAAGTCAGGCGACTGGTTCCACATCAAAACCTGGGAGGGCGCCAAAGGCTATATCCACGCCAGACTTGTTACCCCGTTCCTGATCTACGAACGCGGCCTGTGACAAATCCCCATTACTTGAAGGCCAGGATGTTGAAGCGCTCCACGCGCCCGGTCCCGGTCGCCTTCGTGGCATAGTCGATGAACCCTTTGAGCGAGCCGATGCAGACATGGGATGTGTCGCGCGGGCAAACGCTGAAACTGGCCTTGCCGTCCTCGGCCGCCGCCTGATCACCGGGATCGGCAACACCCTTGATCACATCGAAACTGGTCCTGTCCTTCGCCAGCCTGATGAACCCGTAAAGATGAAACGGCACCCCGTCATTGACGTCGGCAATCTGGACAACGAACAGGTTGTCGCCGAGCGCCTTCAGGCGCAGCCATGCCTTGTCTTTTTCAAGCGGGCTCACATACTTGTCGCCAACCCGCTCCAGGGTGATCTTGTGGTCTTCACCGGCGCGAACGTAAGTGATGGTCTGAAACGGATAGTCCGCCTCATCCGCGCCGATCAGTGCCTTTTCGCTCTTGAAGCAGCCGGTCAGGGCGGCCGCGAGAAGGCCGATCAGCACGAAGCTGATGAGGTTTTTCGGTCTCATGTCATATCCTTTCCGGGTCCGGTCCGCCGGCGCCTCAACCGCGCTTCAGAATTCGAAACAGCTCATCCTGCTTCATGTAGAAGCACTCGACCTTGTCCTCTTTGAGAAAATATTTGTACAGGGTTCGATACTCACGGTACTTAGCGCCACGCGGCAGACCGCTTTCCCGCTGCAATACGGCGATGCAGGCGAAACTTACATCGCTCTGAGTTTCGCCGAGAACCAGTCCACGGGCATTTGAGTCGTCAACCCACAAGCGCTTTGTGCGCCAGCAAATCGGCCGGCCGCTGGGCAATGTCCTGATCTGCCATTCGACATCCGGAC
>JABDJG010000076.1 GCA_013002595.1 Hyphomicrobiales bacterium
CTCCCAATAGGGGCACGGTTCTTCAAAATGCGAAATACCGTTGTCCTCCAGCATGCGGCCGACCTCGATCGCCCGTGCCGGAGAAAACCCGCTGTTGCCATCGACCATTTTGGCGACACCATCGCCAAGTGACTTGGGCACAACCTGGACGATCTCTTCGGTGCGCCCCGGCCATTCATCGACATCGCGGCCGCATTCTGCCGCCACCCGGAACTTGAAGGCATCAAAGCCGAACTCATCGCGCAGCCGGCACAACCGGTCGGCCTCGTCCTGTGGCGTGATATCGCGCTTCATCGAGGATCCGTAGGCCCTCAGCGGTTTGTGCTGACCGCCAAGCATTTCGCACACGCTCTTGCCGGCCTGTTTGGCTCTAAGGTCCCAGACTGCCGTCTCCAGCCCGGCCATGCCGCGGCGCAGATAAGATCCCGGAAACTTGTGCTCCAGGTCAGGAATGATGTCGATGATCCGGGCAATATCCTCAACCGGCTCACCAAGCGCCCATGGCGCCACCTGGCGATGCAGCACCAGTGATGAAATGTCGGAATTATACGTCGACACCTGCCCCCAACCCTGCGAGCCATCCTCCGCTGTTACCCGCGTGAAACCGACATATTCGGTGCTGAAAGTCTCGATTGACTTGATCTTCATTCTAGGGCCTGCTGACATTCAGCTCAATTCAGACCGGATCGCTGCCAGCTGGGCATCGGCCGCACCGACCATCAAATTGAGATCCGAGCTGCAGGCCACATAGGTCATGCCGCCGCCCAGCACTTCAAGCGCCTTTTGCGAGGTGCCAACCAGCGTCCCGGCCGGAACGCCGGCGGCCGTGCCCGCTTCGACACCCTTGGCAATCGTTGCCCAAAGCTCCTCACTGGCCAGCTGCCCCATGATGCCCATGTCGGCCGCCAGATCGGCCGGGCCAAAAAAGATCCCGTCGACACCATCGACCGCGGCGATCTCAGGGATATTGCCGACAGCTTCAAGTGTTTCGATCTGCACCAGCACGCAGATTTCCTCATGCGCCTTGCGCAGATAGTCCTTAACCCGGCCATAGCGGTTGCCGCGCTGTGACGCCGATACACCGCGCATGCCGTCCGGTGGGTAGCGAGTTGCCGCGACCGCCTTGCGCGCCTCATCGGCATTCTGCACCATTGGGAACAACAGGCTTTGCGCACCCATATCGAGCAACGACTTGACGATCACCGGGTCATTCCACACCGGCCGCACGATTGCCGATGTTGATCCGTTCTCATAGGCCTGTAACTGGCTGAGCACAGTGCGAAAGTCATTCGGCGAATGCTCCATGTCGAGCAATGCCCAGTCATAGCCGGACGAGGCAAGTGCGTCGGACGCAATGTTGCTGCACAGGCTGTTCCACACACCGACCTGCTTGTGGCCGGCAGAGATCGCCTTCTTGAAGGTATTGGTTTTCAGTTCCATGGAAAGTTGCCTCAGTTGCAAACACGATAGGCCTTGATGACGTCCGGATCCGGCTCAAGCCCGAGACCTGGACCATCCGGCACCTTGAACGCCCCGTCAATGGGATGCACGTACTCGCCGTAAAGATACGCGTCGTGATCCATGAACAGCCGCTCGACATAGCCCGGGTCCGGGCACGCCGACATGACCTGCAATGTCGCCAGCCAGCCAGGCCCGAAATAGGGTGAATGCGGCATCAGTTGCAGACCGGCCGCGCCCGTCAGCCTGGCGACTTCGAGAAATTCCGTCACACCGCCCAGCTTGGTGATGCTCGGCTGCACATAGGTAACAGCGTTGCCGGCGATCATCTGGGCAAACTGATAACGGGTGCACAGGTTCTCACCGGCCGCCAGTGGAATGCCCGCATCGGCCCCAAGCGCGGCCAGGCCCTCATAATCGTCATGCGGAAAAATAGGTTCTTCGAGCCAGGTCAGATCGTACGGCTTGAACGCCAATGCCATCCGCTGCGCCTCTTGCCGCGTCCACGGGCAGTTGGTGTCAACGGTAAGCGCAATATCGCCGCCGATTTCCTCGCGCGCTGCTCGGACTTCGGGCTCGGTGATCTCGTGCAACTTGATCACCCTGTAACCGTGATCAAGCGACTCGCGGCATTTGCGCTTGACCAGATCGATATCGCCGTACCGGTAAAGGCTCGAATAACCCTCCAGCGGCGTCATGGCAGCGGCCGGGTCGATCAGCCTGGCCAGCGGCACCCCTTTGGCCTTGGCCGCCAGATCCCAAAGCGCGATATCGAGCCCGGAAAACCCAAACATCACGATCCCGTAGCGGCCAAACAGATGCACCATCTGCTGCAACTCGCGCATGAATGCCGGGATATCGACCACCTTGCGCCCCACGGCCAGCGGCGCAATCATGTCCTCGATCGACGCCACCACCGCCCGCTGACAACTGTAACTGAACGCCTCGCCCCAACCGACCAGCCCGTCATCGGTTTCAACCCGCACCAACACAATTTCCTGCGCATGCCACGGTTGCCCGCCAGATTTCGGCACCAGCGGCCCGATCGTGAACGGGATCTTCAAGGGGATTGCGTCGAGCTTGGCTATTTTCATCTCTGGACCAGGAATTATGGCCTGATCATTCAAGCCTGGCGGCGGATGCTAGCGATGATTCCCCGCGAATACAACGAAACCGCGCACCCTGTTGCCCCGCCAGCGCCAGCCCGTCTTTCATTCAAAGATGCCAACTACATAAGTGTTTACCGTCTATGTCCCGCAGCGTAAGTTCACTATCATCCCGGTCCCAGAAAAGTGCAAGCCAAATGCTCCAGTGGAATGACCTGCTTTCAAATTACAAGAAACCGCACAACATCTGGTACACGGGCGGCAAGTCAGGCAAGGATGACAACCTCGACCATGCGTGCAACAGAGTTCACAAGAGTGAACTGAATTTCTCGATTGTCCCCAAGTTCACTTTCTCGGCGGATACATCGTTCTTTACGATCGGCTCGTGCTTTGCCCGCAATATCGAGTTGGCGTTGATCGGCAGAGGTGTAAGGGTCAACCCTGCGCTCCTTGAAAGCAACAAAGTCGCCGCCCGAGAGTCGCTGTTTGGCGATGCAGCCCTGCTTCACCGGTTCAACGCACCATCAATGCTCCTTGAGATCGAGAACTACACCAATGAGTCCAGGCTGGGGGAAGATCTCATCTATCCACGAGGAGCCAGGGGCTGCTACTGGGACTGCCATTACGCAAACAATCAGACACCGCGGCCGGTCAGGGAAATCATGGAAGACCGCATTCATATCCGTTCGGCGATGAGTGCCGCGCTGGCTGAAGCCGGTTGTGCGATCATTACGCTGGGCCTGTCTGAAGCAGTTTATGACAAACAATCCAAGCTGTATCTCAACAGCTTTCCACCGAAACGATACGCCAGCCGGTCCGACCGGTTTGCCGGTGCCTGGATTTCAGCGGAACAAACGCTTGATTCCCTCCAGAAAATTCGTACCAGAATGCACGCGCATGCCGGCAGGCCGGTAAAGATCATCATCACGGTGTCACCCGTTGGCCTTCATCGCAGTTTTTCCGGTCACGACATTCTTGTTGCCAATATGCTGTCGAAGTCCCAACTGCGCGTTGCTGCAGCGCAATTTTCCGATGCCCACGACGACGTCGATTATTTTCCGTCCTATGAAATGGTCATGCTGTCAGACCCCAGCCATGCCTGGCAACCCGATGGCCGCCATGTCAATCGCGGCCATGTCCGCGCAATTACCGATCTGTTTTGCGACAGATATCTCGAGCAGTCTTGAGGTTGGACTAACCGCTTTGAGCACGAGGCCTCACCCCGCCGGCAACACCGCCGTCGCTTCGATCTCGACCTTGGCGCGGTCCTCGACCAGGGCCACCACCTGGACCAGCGCCATGGCCGGGAAGTGGTTGCCGATCACCTTGCGATAGGCCGCGCCAAGTTCCCTTTGACAGGCGAGATATTCGGCCTTGTCGACGACATACCAGGTCATCCGGGTGATGTGTTCCGGTCCGCCGCCAGCCACCGCCAGCACATCGACGATATTGCGCAATGTCTGCTCGACCTGGCCGGCAAAATCATCGGTTTCAAACTCCTGTTGCCCGTTCCAGCCGATCTGGCCGCCGACAAACACCATGCGGCCCTCGGCCATGACACCGTTGGAATAGCCCTTCGGCTGGCTCCATCCGTCCGGTTGCAACACGATCATTGGCCATCTCCCTTGCGCAGCCGGAAGCGTTGAACCTTGCCGGTCTGGGTCTTCGGCAACGCGTCGATAAACACAACCGAGCGCGGGTATTTGAACGGCGCGATGGTTGCCTTCACATGGTCCTGCAGCCGCTTGATGCACGCAGCGTCCGGCTCAACACCTTCCGACAACACGACATGCGCTTCGACGATCTGGCCGCGTTCGTCATCAGGCGCACCGATCACACCGCACTCGGCAACATCGGCATGCGACAGCAACGCTGCCTCGACTTCGGGCCCGGCGATATTGTAGCCCGATGAAATGATCATATCGTCGCTGCGGGCCGCAAAGTGGAAGACGCCGGCTTCATCCTGGATAAAACTGTCACCGGTCAGGTTCCAGCCATCCTGCACGTAATTTGCCTGACGCTCGTCATTCAGATACCGGCAGCCGGTCGGCCCCTTGACCGCAAGCTTGCCGATCTCGCCGCGCGGCAATTCGTTCATGTCATCATCGACAATGCGTGCCTCATAGCCGGTCACCGGCGTCCCGGTCTGGGCCGGCGCTGCTGCATCGAAACGGTTCGAGATGAAGATGTGCAACAGCTCGGTCGCGCCGATCCCATCCAGCATCGGCTTGCCGGTCTTGGTCTTCCATTCATCGAACACCGGCCCCGGCAAGGTCTCACCGGCCGATACCGCCACTCTCAGCGAGGACAGATCGGCCCCCTTTTCCATCGCCCGCAACATGGCACGGTAGGCGGTCGGCGCGGTAAAGCAGATGGTTGCCTTGTAGGTTTCGATGATCTCGATCATGTTCGGCGGCGAGGCGTTCTCCAGCAAGGTCGCCGTTGCCCCGAACCGCAACGGGAAGACCGCAAGTCCGCCGAGCCCGAAGGTGAAGGCCAGTGGCGGCGAGCCGACAAACACATCTTCCGGCGTGACGCCAAGAACCTCTTTGGCATAACCATCGGCAATGATCATCAGGTCGCGGTGAAAATGCATCGTTGCCTTGGGCTCGCCGGTTGTGCCGGAGGTAAACCCGAGCAGCGCGACATCATCGCGACTGGTCTTTGCCGCCTCATACTGCACCGGCTTGTTGAGCGCGATGCGGTCGAGCTCGGCATCATGGTTCGCGGTGCCGTCAAATCCGACGACTTTTTCCAGAAATGTGCTGGTTTTCGCGCATATCGCCAGTTCGTCCATCATCCGCGTGTCGCACAGCGCCAGGTTGATCTCGGCCTTGTCGACGATCTTGGCAAGCTCCACCGCCCGCAGCAGCGGCATGGTGTTGACGACGACAGCGCCTGCCTTGGTCGCCGCCAGCCAGCAGGCGACCATCGCCGGGTTGTTGGCCGAGCGGATCAGAACCCGGTTGCCCGGTTTGACGCCGTAGTCCTCGCTCAGCGCATGGGCCAGCCGGTTGGTCCAGTCGGCCAGTTCCTTGTACGTGCGCCGCCGGCCATTGCCGATCAGGGCGGTGTGATCGCCAAAGCCTTTGTCGACCATCCTGTCGGTCAGTTCGACCGCCGCATTGAACCAGTCCGGGTAGTCAAAACCGTCAAGCATAAACTCCGGCTGTTGATCTTCGGGCGGAAGATTGTCCCGGGCAAAGGTGTCGATGTGTCCGCTTTCAGCCAGCATGGTCAGTTTCCTCCCATCATCTGCCGCGCGATCACTACCCTTTGGACGTCGGAGGCGCCCTCATAGATGCGCAAGGCGCGGATCTCGCGGTAAAGGCTTTCAACAATATGTCCCGAACGCACCCCGTCCCCACCATGCAGCTGCACCGCCTTGTCAATCACGTTCTGGGCATGGTCGGTGGCATGTAACTTGGCCATTGCCGCCTCTCTGGTCACTCTCGGCGCGCCTGTGTCCTTGGTCCAGGCCGCCCGGTAAACCAGCAGTGCGCTGGCATCGACATCGAGCGCCATGTCGGCGATATGCCCCTGCACCATTTGCAATTCGGCCAACGGCGCGCCGAACAATTCACGCGATTTCACCCGGATGAGCGTCGCCTCGAGCGCCCGCCGGGCAAACCCCAATGCCGCCGCTCCGACCGTGGAACGAAACACATCGAGCACCGACATGGCGATCTTGAACCCCTGCCCTGCATCGCCGATCAGCGCCGTTGCCGGCACGCGGACATCCTTGAAGGCAAGTCTCGCCAGGGGATGCGGCGCGATCACCCCAAGCCGCTCGGCAATCTCCAGCCCGGCCGTCTTGGCCGGCACCACAAAAGCTGAAAGCCCCCTTGCGCCTTCCGCCTCACCGGTGCGGGCAAACACGCAGTAGACATCGGCAATGCCGCCGTTGGAGATCCAGGTCTTCTCGCCGTTCAGCACATATCCATCACCATCGCGCACCGCCGTCATCTCGATGTTGGCGACATCGGAGCCGGACTTGGGCTCGCTGAGCGCAAACGCCGACAGGGCTTCACCGGCCCGCGTCTTTGTGAGCCACTGGCGCTGCTCGGGCGAACCAAACAGCGACAGCGCCCCGGTGCCAAGCCCCTGCATCGCAAAGGCAAAGTCAGCCAGGCCGTCATGCCGGGCGAGCGTTTCTCGAATGAGGCACAGGCTTCTGACATCAAGCGTGCCGGAACCATCCGGTTCGATTGCCGAATGAGTGAGCCAGCCGTCAGCGCCCAGTTTGGCCACCAATGCCGTTGAGGCGGCGTCGACATCACCATGGTCGACCGGCAGGTTGAGCTTGCACCAGCTCTCCAGCCGGTCAGCCAGGTCACGATGCCGGTCCTCAAAAAACGGCCAGTCAAGGAATGTGCGGTCCGCCACGGCTCAATCCCCCTCGAAAACCGGCTTGGCCTTTTGAACGAATGCCTCATAGGCCCTGTGGAAGTCCTTGGTTTGCATACAGATTGCCTGCGCCTGGGCCTCCGCCTCGATTGCCTGGTCCAGTCCCATCGACCATTCATGGTTGAGCTGCGTCTTGGTGATCGAATGGGCAAAATTCGGCCCCTCGGCAATGCGCGTCGCCAGCGCCAGGGCATCGGCCTCAAGTTCGCCTGCGCTGACCAGGCGATTGAAATACCCCCAGCGCTCGCCTTCCTCGGCCGACATCGAGCGACCGGTGTACAAGAGCTCGGCCGCCCGGCCCTGCCCGATCAACCGCGGCAGGATTGCGCACGCACCCATATCGCAGCCGGCAAGACCGACGCGGGTAAAGAGAAACGCCGTCTTGGCGCCGGGCGTTGCCAGCCGGATATCGGAGGCCATGGTGATGATCGCCCCTGCCCCCACAGCCACACCATCAACGGCGGAGACAATCGGCTTGCCGCAATTGAGCATTGCCTTGACCAGATCGCCGGTCATGCGGGTAAACCGCAACAGGCCCTTCATATCCATCCCGGTCAGCGGCCCGATGATGTCATGCACATCGCCGCCCGAGCAGAAGTTGCCTTCATTGGGCAGGAATACCACGGCATCGACATCATCGGCATACGCCAGCGCCCGGAACGTGTCGCGCAACTCGGCATAGCTGTCGAAGGTCAGCGGGTTTTTGCGTTCGGGATTGTTGAGGCGGATCGTTGCCACCCGTCCATGCATCGCCCAGATGAAATGGTCTGGTGTCAGTCCGGCCATCAAGTTCATTGCCTATCTCCTGTTGTCTCGCTCAACCGGTCCAGCAGTACAATCATGTCATCGGCTTCCTTTGGCCCGAGCTCGCCCAGCATCGCGTCTACCCAGGTCTCATGTGCTGCCGCCATCTCGGCAAACTCCTCGCGGCCCTTGCGGGTCAGCTGAACCTGCCAGGCGCGCCGGTCGCCGGCCACCGGCACCCTGACGATGCAATGATCGGCAACCAGCCGGTCGACGATCCCGGTAATATTGCCGTTGGAGACCTTCAGCACGGACGATAACTCGCTCATCTTCAGTCCCTTTTGATGCCGGTCGAGCGCGGCCATGACATCGAACCGCGGTAGTGTCGTGCCGAACTCGGTCCGCAATTTCTCGCGCAGGCGGTTCTCCATCCCACGTGAAAGCTTCAACAGCCGCAACCAGACCCGCAACCGCTGCTTGGGCGGTGATACTGTTGCAGCCTTCAACGCATCGCGCATACCGCTACACCTTACCCGTTGCCGCTTCTGCCCGCTCGGCCAGCCGGTAAAGCTGCTCGCGGCCGGCCAGATAGGGCTCAGGCCAGCTTACCGATGTGTCGCCAAGCTCAACCGCCGCATGGAGCATCCAGTAGGGATCAGCCAGGTGCGGCCGTGCCAGACACACAAGATCGGCCCGCCCGGCGAGCAGGATCGAATTGACATGGTCAGGCTCATAGATATTGCCGACCGCCATCGTTGCCATGCCCGTCTCATTGCGGATGCGGTCGGAGAACGGTGTCTGGAACATGCGGCCATAGACCGGCTGGGCATCGGTTGACGTCTGCCCGGCCGACACATCGCAGATATCAACGCCGGCCGTCTTGAGCACAAGGGCGATTTCCACAGCATCATCTGGCGTAATGCCATCGTCACCGACCCAATCATGCGCCGAAATCCGCACCGAAATCGGCCTGTCGTCCGGCCACACCGCGCGCACCGCGCTAAAGACCTCAAGCGGATAACGCATGCGGTTGGCAAGGCTGCCGCCATATTCGTCCGTGCGCCGGTTGGTGACCGGGGAGATGAACGACGACAGCAGATAACCATGCGCACAGTGCAACTCGAGCATGTCGAAGCCGGCCCGCGCCGCCATCCCAGCCGAGGCGGCAAACTGATCGCGCACCTCATCCATATCGGCGCGATCCATCGCCTTCGGTGTCTGGTTGGCCGGCGACCATGCGACGTCGCTGGCGGCAATCAACGGCCAGTTGCCAGCTTTCAGCGGTGCATCCATCTCCTCCCAGCCCAGCTGTGTCGAGCCTTTCGAACCCGAGTGCCCGATCTGGCAGCAGATCTTTGCCGGCGTCTCATCATGCACAAATTCGACGATCCGCTGCCAGGCCGCTTCATGCTCGGGCTGATAAAGCCCGGTGCACCCCGGTGTAATGCGGCCGTGTGCGCTGACACAGGTCATCTCGGTAGTGACCAGCCCGGCGCCGCACTTGGCGCGCTCGCCATAATGCACCAGATGCCAGTCGCTCGGCGCCCCATCGATCGCCTTGTACTGTGCCATCGGCGACACGACGACCCGATTGGCCAGATCGAGCCCGCGCAGTTTGAACGGCGCAAACATTGGCGCACGCACCGGCTCATTGGCTGGCACACCTGCCTGTTGCTGAAACCAGCTTTCTGCCGATTTCAGCCAGGCCGGATCGCGCAGTCTGAGATTTTCATGCGATATGCGCTGCGAACGGGTCAGCAATGAATAGTTGAACTGCACCGGATCGAGCCCGAAATAGCGCTCGATATCCTCAAACCATTCAAGCGAATTGCGCGCTGCCGACTGCAGGCGCAAAACCTCAAGACGCCGGGCATCCTCGTATTTGGCAAAGGCATCTCCAAGCGTTGGCTCGGAGTGCACATAGTCGGCCAGCGCAATGGCGCTCTCCAGTGCCAGCTTGGTGCCCGAGCCAATGGAAAAATGCGCACTCGCGGCTGCATCGCCCATCAGGGCAAGATTTTCATGCGACCAGCGCTCGCACAGGACCCGCGGGAACCTGATCCAGGCCGAGCCGCGAATGTGCCCGGCATTGCTCATCAACGAATGCCCGTCCAGGTAGTCCTTGAAGATCTCTTCGCAGACTGCAATCGAGCCAGCCTGGTCCATATCTTCAAAGCCGAAGGCATCATAGGTCGCCTGCGAACACTCCACGATGAACGTCGCCGTTTCATCATCGAACTGATAGGCATGCACCCAGACCCAGCCGTGCTCGGTCTTTTCAAAGATGAAGGTGAAGGCATCATCGAACTTTTGCCGTGTGCCGAGCCACACGAACGGACACCGTCGCATATCGATATCCGGCTTGAACACATCGGCAAATGCACTGCGCGCCTTTGAGTTCAGGCCATCCGATGCCACCACAAGGTCATGGCTCGCCATGATGCCGGCGACGTCATCAACCTCGGTTTCAAATTCCAGGTTCACCCCCAACTCGCTGGCGCGCGCATGTAAAAGCTGCAGCAGCTTCTTGCGCCCGATACCGCAAAATCCATGTCCGGTCGAAAGCTGCCGGGTGCCGTTAAAATGGACCGTAATGTCATCCCAATAGGCAAAGTGATCGTGGATCGAGGCTGCGCTGACCGGGTCGTTGGCTTTGAGGTTGCCGAGCGTTTCATCCGACAGCACGACACCCCAGCCAAACGTGTCGTCGGCCCGGTTGCGCTCCAGCACCGTCACCTCATGCGCGCGGTCACGCAACTTCATGCAAATCGCAAAGTAAAGCCCGGCAGGCCCTCCACCAAGGCAGGCAACTTTCATCGCGCGGTGCTCCCTTCTAGATTGGATCAGCTCGCTGGGCCGCATTCTAATTTAGATCTAGATATTTTGATAGGCGAAATTTTAAACATAAAATAAAATGCATCAAACGAACCTTCTTACAAGAGCGGCGCATCACGTGTCCGCATCAATTCATAGCACCCTGAATTGCAATTACGGTAATGGGATGGACGCCCCATCCGGCCTCGCAATGGGCCATACTGGTGAGTGTTGAAACAAGCCAGCGATTAGGAGGGCGTCCACGTCTTGGAGATTACTACAGTCGGGTTGGATCTGGCAAAGTCGGTTTTCCAGGTTCATTGTGCGGATCAAGGCGGCAGGCCCATTGTGTGCAAATGCTGCGCCGGGCTCAGGTTCTCGAGTTCTTTGCCGGCCTGCCGACCTGCTTTGTGGGCAAGGAGGCGTGCGGCAGTGCGCATTACTGGGCACGCGAGTTGCAAGCCCTAGGCCACGAAGTCCGGTTAATCCCGCCGCAATGCGTCCAGCCGTTCGTGAAGACCAACAAGTACGATGCCGCTGACGCCGAGGCGATCTCAAAAGCAAGCGCGGTGGTGATGAATGAGACGCATCTGATGAACGCGATTTGCTATGTCAGCATAAATCCGGTGCGCGCCGGGCTGGTCAGCCGGGCGCAGGACTGGCCGTGGTCGGGCGTTCGCGCGCACCTAGCCAGCTTCGACGACCGGCTCACCAGCGTTCAACCGGTCCTGTACGGCACCGGCGATTTTGCCGCCATTCTCGATCAGCCGCGCGCTGCGGCAAGCCATGAGCCTATGCGCCGCGCCGAGGTGACCGGAGGCCCGGTCGGCGATTGTGAGTATTTGGACCAGCTCGAAGCTCGCCTTGGCCGCCAGCTCCAGCCGCAACGGCGCGGGCGAAAGCAGATGAGCCCAGATGTCGACTGACACTGGCTTACAGGCGGAAAAACCGTAATTCTCTAATTGAACAGCTTCAACTCATTCGCACGATGAAGCACTTCATCGCAAATCTCTTTCACAATTGCAGCATCCCGGTGGTCCAGATCCTCTATCCGTCGAGGCGACAGTTCGCCGAAGTGCTCGTTCAAAGGAAACAGATCGCACCAGGACTGCTCGAGATACCGCTTCGCAAAGCGCGCGTTGCTATCGTTGTAACCACTTGCAATCATCTCCCTGACAGCCGGTGAAAGGCCGTTAAATTTAGGGTCGTTCAAACCCCGATCGGCGACAAAGGTTCGAACAATCTTGCCAAGTTCCTTGCGGACGTTCGGGGTCAGTTCCGGGGCAATTTCAAGCGCACGCGCCTTTACCTGGTCCGCAATGATGAGGCCGGTCGCTCCCATGCTTTCGTTTTCTCTAAGGGTGCTTTCTTCAATCGACACAGCGACGCGTCCGGCAAGTGCAGGTATGGACATTATGTTTTTGACAATGCCAGCGGCCTGAAATTCTCGTGTATATGGCAAAGTCGTTAGGTCAAAACCAAGCTTGTCAATTTCTTCTGCGGTGTTTGCCCAGTTGCCTCGATTGTTCCTGATCATTTGTGCTACATAGGCTTCCAGCGTATCCGGCACATCGAATAATGTTTGCCGTCTTTGGCAATAAATGGAATTAACCCAGGTATATTGATCTCGTACGATCAATATCGCAAACCTGTTATGTCCTATTGATTTAAGCTGTTCTGAAAATTCTTCGCGATGGTTTTCAAATTTTGGATTAAAGAAATATTCTGATGATATAATAACGTCGTGATTTGGCGAACGTTTAACTTCTTTCAACAATGATTTGATGATTCGTTTTTGAGTTCTCTGTGTTAAATTCGTCGGACCCGCCAGCGCCTCCATAAAAGGTCTGTAATTGCCTAACCGGTCTCCGCCCAAATGTGGAGCAATGAGACCGGCATCGAACAAACGAGGTCGATTGAGCTGCAGCCATTTTTGGAACGCACAGGTTCCGGTTTTGTGTGCACCGACATGAACGAAGAAATTAGGCATGCATTATCTCGAAAAAATTGGGCTCAAGTAGTACCGGAACCCTATTGACCGTCAAGGATTAATAGCCCTCTGAGAGGTGCTGTCACTATATGTGTCAATGTTCGAAACGCACCGCGCTTACTATGTGATTACTGGTGAAGAACTTCGATTTCAATTAGCGATTAAGCCATTGAAAACATTGGTGACCCCGACAGGATTCGAACCTGTGACCCTCAGATTAGGAATCTGATGCTCTATCCTGCTGAGCTACGGGGCCTGATCAATCAGTCAGACTGCGGTTCGGCATGGAACCATTAAGCGGTGTCTATCATATCGCCCAACCGGGTGAAAGCCAGATGGCATAAATTCAATTCTCCGCTCTCCACAGGCTGGTTCGCTCTTGCCATCGACAACAGGTGGTATCCATCCTATCTAACGCACCATTGCTGAATTATCGTTGGCTCGGCAGCACGACTGATCGGGCGGCAAACTCTTTGGAATTCGATGACAGCCGCAACAAATGTCGCAGAGCATAGCAATCCAAACGGCGCCCTGCCGGCATGGACCGGCAATGTCATGCTCGCCTATGGTCCGCGCAAGAGCGGAACAACGCTACTACTCAGCCTTCTCGATGGCGGCAACGACTTGTTTGCCTATCCCACTGAAATCACGTCAAAACGCTTGATCCAGGCAGACTGGTCGGCAGATGCCGTCATGCGCTATCGCGCGCTGGTACGCACCAACGACCTTGAACGCGCCGGCGTGGACATGGCTGCGTATCATGATCTGTGGGATCAGGTCCCGCCAGATGACATGACCAACGATCCGGCCAGCCTCATTCGCAGCGATGTTTACAACATTGCCAGAACAGTGTCTCCGCCTCCGGCACCCGGCATGTGGTGCGCAAAAGATGCCGGCGGGCGCGCCGCTGACAACATCGCGCTGTGGCGCCGGCTGTTCGACCGGCCCCGGTTCATTTTCATCGTTCGTGATCCGGCAATGGTGACCCGCGCTGTATTGATGGATCGCCGCCGCCGCGGCGTCAAACTCACCTGGCGCCAGATCATTACCCAGACGGTCGATCCGATCAGGGTCATCAAGGCCCAGGCCGAATTGCTCCCCGATGCCGATGCTGTATTCGTTGTCTATGAGGATCTGGTGACCGACACGTCTGGCGAAATGCGCAAGCTGGCGGCATTCGCCGGCGTGCCTTATGGTCCTCATTTCGAAAAACCGACCGCCTTCGGCAATCCGATCATCGTCAAAACCTCATCAAGGCAGGTCAACAAGGTCTTCAAAGACAGCGCCGGCAGGTACAGCGGGCTTACTCTGAAAGAAAAACTCCTGGTCGCGGCCACCCACATTGCCGTGAAATTCATACCCGATTACCGGCTCGACTATGCCCGATTGCGCCGGCAGATCGCTGCAAGGCAAAGCTGAACCAGAGCACGTTGCGTTTAATCGGCACAACACCCCTCAAGCAACCTCAAACAGCGCTGCAGCCCCCATGCCGCCGCCAATGCACATCGACACAACGACGTTTTTGGCGCCGCGGCGTTTGCCTTCGATCAACGCATGCCCGGTCAGCCGCGCACCGCTCATGCCATAAGGATGGCCGATGGAAATCGCCCCGCCATTCACATTGAACCTGTCATTGTCGATGCCGAGCTTGTCGCGGCAGTAAAGTGCCTGGCAGGCAAACGCCTCGTTGAGCTCCCATAAATCGACATCATCGATCTTGAGCCCGGTGCGCTCGAGCAATTTCGGAATGGCGTAAACCGGCCCGATGCCCATCTCTTCAGGTGCATTTCCGGCAACCACCTTGCACCGGTAGATGCCGAGTGGTTCCAGGCCGCGCTGTTCAGCCCGCTTGGCGTCCATCAGCACACAGGCCGACGCCCCGTCCGACAGCTGGCTGGCATTGCCGGCAGTCACACAGCCACCCTCGATGACCGGATTGAGACCACCCAGTTTTTCAGCCGTCGTGCCCGGCCGGTTGCCTTCATCCTTGGCCAAGGTGACATCTTCAAAGGAAATCTCCTCGGTCTCCTTGTTTTTCACCATCTTGGTTGCACTGATCGGCACGATTTCATCATCCAGCCGTCCCGCCTCCTGGGCAGCAGCGGTGCGCGCCTGCGATTGCGCGGCATAGATATCCTGCGCCTCGCGGCTGACGTTGTAGGTCTTGGCAACGTTTTCTGCCGTCAGCAGCATCGGCATATAGGCGTGTTCAACCCTGGCGATCACCGCCGGGTCTTTCTCATCGCCGACCCACTTGAGATATTGCTGCTGCAAAGCCGAGATATTGTCCTGCCCGCCGGCCACCACAACATCCATCCCGTCAACAATCACCTGCTTGGCCGCCGTTGCGATCGCCATCAGCCCGGACGAACACTGCCGGTCGATCGTCTGGCCCGAGACCGTAACCGGCAAGCCGGCAGCCAGCGCCGCCAGCCGCCCGACATTCATGCCCGCCGTGCCGGCGGTCAAAACCGCCCCGACGATCACATCCTCGATCTCGCCGCCCTCAACGCCGGAGCGGGCAACCGCATGCTTGATCGCATGCCCCATCATGGTTGGCGACTTGATGTTGTTCAGCGAACCGCGAAACGCTTGGCCGATCGGCGTGCGGGCGGTGGAGACAATGACGGCTTCTTTCATCGGCGGACCTCAAACTGGAGCATGATCTTTTCTGGGCATTGTGCACATCTAACGGGAAAACGCGGCGCGCAAAAGCCCAAACCCTGCGAGCGCGAACAGTCCGGCCACAACACCGTCTATCCACCTGCGCGCACGACTGTATCCGGACATGACACCTGAAATGGAGAACACCAGCGCGTAGCCCGCATAATTCACAAAGCCCAGTGCCACACACACCAGCAAAGCCGTCACAACAGCTGTGGCATTGTCGCCGCTTCCCAAACCCATCGACAGCGCCGCCATCCAGGCAACGACAGCCTTCGGATTAGAAAGATTGAGGATCAGCCCGCGCGTGAACCACCTCCCGCGGTACGATTTCGCTGAAGCACTCCCTGACGGCTTGATGGCTGAACGCGCAGATTGCAACGCAAGCCACAACAAATACAAACCACCTGCAATCTTGAGCGCGATCAGCAGATGCGAAGCGCCTTGTAGAACCGCGCCCATGCCCGTGGCTGCAACAACACCCCAAAAGGCGAGACCGACAGACAGACCCAGGCCGAACAGCAACCCCCCAGGCCTTCCTGAACTCATGGCAACCGTCGCAACTGCGATGTTTGCAGGTCCCGGCGAAACGGTCACGATGAAAAATGCCAATGCGATGGCGGCTATGCTTTCAAATTCGATCATGACAGCAACTCCCGCTCTATCTTGCCCCAATCGCCCGCCTGCACAACCCTGCACAGGTTGTTGACATCGTGCGGCCAGGAATAGATCGCCAGGAACGGCATATCGTAGGTCCGCATGGCATGCGGCTGCTCCGGCTCGTTCCAGACTACCGCGCCCGCCGGCAGGTCCTGCCATGGGCCGACATCGAACCGCCAGCCGTGCGGCCCGTTGAGCGGCAGGTAAAGCTCCGGCGGGATATGATCGTGGTCGCGGTAGAGGATACGCGGCACCATGAAAAACAACCCGAGGGTAAAATCGGGATGATGGAACGCATTGCCTTCCGGCCCGATCAGTTCGCAGTTCATATTGCCGTTTGTGTAATCATCGCCGATCTCGCGCGGGTCTTCGTAAAACCGCCCCCTGTCCATGCGCCACTCGACCAGATCGACGACCGCCGGCAGCGCCTCGGCAATGCCCGCCAGCCGCCCGCCCGGTATGCCCGCAATTGCCACGTCAAGCAGCTTTGAATGCGCCGGCGGCACCGGCCTTCGGTGAATCATACGTCCAGGATCGAGCGTTAAGGTATTGATTTGGCTCAACACCTCGCCGACCCCCGGGCTTTCATCAACAACAGCCTCAAGATACGCCTTGATGGCCGCAACAAGCTTCAACTTTTGACCAGAACCCATGGCATCACCTTACACCTTGAGCCGGACATTGCCCGGATCATGCGGTGCATCTTCCAGCACCACCGCGCTAACGCGCTCGCCGAACAGCGAAATCTCCAGCCGTGTTCCCGGCACCCGGGCCTGGTCCGGCAGGAAGGCGATCGCCAGGCTCTTGCCGACCGTGTGGCCATAGGCGGCCGAGGTCACCGAGCCGACCGGCTCATCACCCATCAACACCGCCTCACCGATCAGGCAATCGGTCGTCTCACCGTCCAGCGCCAGGAGCGCGATCTTTGAACGCGGCTCGCGCGCCAGCATGGCGTCCTTGCCGACAAAGTCCTTGTCGACCTTGGCAAAGCGCAGCTGGTCGACATCCTTGTGCGAAGCATCGTTGGAAAGCTCATGGCCGCCGCGATAGAATTTCTCCAGCCTGAGGCTGTCGAGCGCTTTGGAACCGAAGGCGCCGATACCATGCGCTTGGCCGGCTGACCACAGCGCATCCCAAAGTTGGCCCAGCCGGTTGTTGGGTACGTGCAGCTCATAAGCCAGCTCACCGGTGAACGACAGCCGCAGAGCGCAGCATGCGATACCGGCGACCGTCACCTGGCGCGCTTTCAGCCAACCGAATGCGGCATTGGAGACATCGTCATCGCTGCAGGCCGCCAGCACATCGCGCGCCCTGGGACCGGCCAGTGTGAGAATGCCGACATTATCTGTCTGATTGATCAGCTCCAGACCATCCATCGGCACACCGCAATGCAGGGTCAACCAGTCCCAGACGCGGCGCTCGGACGGGGCGCCGGTCACCAGGTAGAACTGATCATCGGCCAGCCGGGCAATCGTTGCTTCGCCTTCGATCGTGCCGCGCCGGTTCAGCATCAGCGTCAGGCAGGTCCCGCCGATGCTGGCCGAGATCCGGTT
>JABDJG010000088.1 GCA_013002595.1 Hyphomicrobiales bacterium
AACCGGATCCCAGGAACAGATCAAGGACAACATCACCACGTCTTGAGACGTCGAGCAGCGCCTCCTTGATCATTGCGACAGGCTTGGCTGTCGGATGCGCCCGCAGTTCATCCATGCGCCCTTCCCGAAAGGTGTTGACGCCGGCATAGGTCCAAACGTTCGTGCGGTTACGGCCAAACTTGCCCAACTGGATATTGTTGCGGTGTTGAGCATCGCCCTTGCGGTAGACAAACACCAGCTCGTGCTGGCTGCGATAGAGCGAACCCATGCCGCCGTTTGTCTTGGCCCATACACATAGATTGGCCAATGTACCAAAGGCTTCCCTGCCCGCTTCCATGAGCTCAGACATGTGACGCCAATCCATGCAGACAAACGATATCGCCCCGTCTCGGGTAACGGCTGAAGCATTTGACAGGCACTGCTTGAGGAAGCCTTTGAACGTCTCGGACGTCATCTCGCCCGAGGCTTCAGTAAACTCGCGGTGCTTTACCTTTCCTAAACCACTGACATGACCATCGATGCGAACGTTATACGGCGGATCACAGAACCCGACATCTGCCAGGCGGCCATCCATCAGTGTCGCCACAGCTTCCTGGTCCCGGGTATTGCCGCACATCAGCCGATGGGCCCCAAGCTGCCAGATATCTTCAGGACGTGAGATAAAGGGTCGATCCAGGTCCGGTTCGGAAACCGCTTCGGCCTCAAGAGGTCTACCATCATCGCCAATAAGCAGATCGATCTCAGCCGTCTCAAAGCCGGTCAGGTCGATATCGAGAGAAAGATCCATCGATGACAGATCGGCCAGTTCCCTCGCCAGCAGATCCAGATCCCAACCGGCATTCAGCGCAATCTTGTTGTCGGCCAGCATAAGGGCACGCTTTTCCGCGTTCGACAAATGCACGAGCCTGATGACCGGTACCTTGTCCAGCGCAAGACGTCTTGCGGCAGCCAGCCGCCCATGACCGGCAATCAGGACATTGGCTTCATCAATCAACAGGTGATTGGTGAAGCCGAAGGCTTCGATCGATGCCTCAATCTGGGCAATCTGGCGTTTGGAATGGGTGCGTGCATTGCGCTCGTTCATGCGCAACGCAGCAGCAGCGATGTAGGTGATGGTGAGATCTGTCAATCCAACGCTCCTCAAGTTTATCGGAGCGCTGAATCAAAAAAGCCAGCGCCCGATGTTACACATCTCGGTTGGCTGGCATCCCGATCAAAAAATCGACTCCTATCAAATGAGCCGATGCGCAGTCATTTAGAACATAGCTAGAACAATGTCAAGCGCCGGCGCAAGATTTCGACGTTGATGGCAAACAATCGTCCACATCTAGTGTATATGGTCATTTATGATGGAATATGCAGACGTTGCCTGATCAAGAGTAGAGGTTTCCCTGTTCTGCAAATTGTTTTCCCTGTTCGCCGAAAAAATTTCCCTGATAAGTTTCCCGTATAAAATGGCGCACAGTTGCTGTTTACCGCTGAATACTCACGTTTCTGACCAAAGTGCGCCTGCGTGAACTGCACTTTTTCCCTGTTCTTTCCCTGTATAACAGGGAAAACAGAGACAGGTTCGCAGCAAACTGCGTGCACAGCCAATCCTGCAATTGCCCCTCTTCACAATCATTCCACTTGTATGTGATAGATTGACGATCATGCGAACTGATTTGCATCCAAGAGCGGCACTACGATGAGTTACAATCGCGAAGATCTGGATTTCGCTACGGAGTACAAGGCAGCGATCAATCAGGGTCCGCCGCGCACGACGGCTGTGTTCCTGACCACGCTGGTGATCGTGTTCGTGAGCTTTCTCGCCTGGGCCAACTGGGCTGAACTTGACGAGGTCACACGCGGCGAAGGCCGGGTGATTGCCTCGAGCAAGAACCAGGTCGTACAGAGCCTTGAAGGCGGCATCGTCAAGGAAATCCTGGTCAAGACAGGCGACGTGGTCAAAAAAGGCGATGTCCTGCTCAAGATCGACGACACCGGTTTTTCATCCAACTTTGGTGAGTTGCGGGCCAAACAGGCAAGTCTCCAGGCGCAGGTGGTCCGGCTCAAACACGAGCTTACCGGCGTAAGTGGCACCCCGCCGGTATTTCCACCGGCGCTGAATGAAATGGCCGGCGACACGATCCGCACCGAGTTGCAGCTTTACGATGCGCGCCAGCGCAGCCTCAAATCGCAAATTGTCATTCTCCAAGAGCGGGTCAAGCAGCGCCGGCGCGAACTGTCGGAGTTGAAGGCCAACCTGGAGAGGATCTCGCAGAACCTGAAGCTGGCCCGCGAAGAAGAAAAAATCAAGGAACCGCTTGCGCGCAGGGGGATCGTGCCGAAAACCGATGTTATCCGCCTGAAGCGCGAGATTGCTGACCTGGAAGGCCAGATCAGGTCTTCAGGTGAATCCGTGCCGCGCCTGGAAGCTGCCATCCGTGAAGCTGAAGCGCTTGCCAATGAACAAACGCTCAAATTCCGCCAGGATGCCCAGACCGAACTTAGCCAACGCACAGCCGAGCTTGCGGTGGTCGCTGAATCGATCCGGGCCGCACGAGACCGGGTGGTGCGCGCAGATGTGCGTTCACCGGTCGAAGGCATCGTCAATTCACTGAACGTAAATACCGTCGGCGGTGTCGTAAGAGCCGGCGAAACACTGGTTGAAATTGTTCCGGTCGAGGAAAATCTCCTGATTGAAGCAAAAGTTCGCCCAAGCGACATCGCTTTTGTACGGCCGGATCAGTCTGCCCTGGTGAAAATCACCGCATATGATTTTTCGATCTATGGCGGGCTTGATGGCGTGGTCGAAAAAATTTCCGCAGACAGCTCAATAGACGAAGTCAGCCGCGAAGTGTTTTATTTAGTGACTGTTAAAACTTTATCTAACCAATTAGGCGAAAAGCAAAACAAACTTTCTATTATCCCGGGAATGGTCGCAAGCGTCGACATTCTGACGGGGAAAAAGAGTGTTCTGGATTACCTTCTTAAACCAATTAACAAGGCCAGATACGAAGCATTACGAGAAAGATAAAAATTTATACAATTGGGTAATATCTCGTAAGCCCTCTTTACTTCAAACTACTACATCTTCCAAAACCTCATTGAACAGGATCGCGGGCGCCGCTGTGTGCGGTGCCTTGTTGTTCGGCATGCAGGCCACTCCGGCTGCGGCGTTTCCCAAGGCCAGTACGCTGGTTGCCAGTCCCAGCGGATTTGGCGCGGTCGGCGCCTTTGGATCACTGGAGCTGAAGGCCAGGAAGGTTCAAGGCGGCAAGCAATGGCGTCGTGTCCTGGAGCGGGTCGCGGGGGAGCAGGCCGTCTATGCGGCTTGCGATGACAATAAGTCGAGCTGTCCAACGAAAGTGCGCGCTTGGCGCAGTTCGGTCCGCTCGATGGACCAGTTCAAAGGCTGGAACCTGCTGGCTGCAGTCAATGCCAAGGTCAACAAGCTGGTGCAGTTCCGTGACGACATTGTCGGCTATGGCCGCAAAGATCATTGGGCCACGCCGGTTGAGGCGCTGACAGGTCAGGGGGACTGCGAAGACTATGCGATCCTGAAATACATAAGCTTGCTGGAGTTGGGCATCAGCGATCAGCAGATGCGTATTGTCGTGGTCAAAGATACGCGCCGGGGCATTGGCCACGCCGTCCTGTCGGTCAATCTGGACGGCAAGACCTACGTGCTCGACAGTTTGAGACGGGCACCGGTCCTGGACAGTAAACTCAACCGGTATGTGCCGTATTATTCGGTAAACCGGCAGGGCCAGTGGCTGAACATCGCGACCCGCAAGCGCAATCCCAAATATGCCAACCGCAAGACGATCAAGGTCAGCTTTGACGGCACACCGGCAAATCAGACCCGCGTGGCGCAGGCCGACAAATCAGGCCAAAAAGGCGCTGCCACCGCGCCTTCGACAACACAAACCCAGCTTCAGTAGCGCCTTAGCCTCCCAGCCAGCACCTTATTAACGCTACATCAACCATGTTGCGCAACACTGTCCGACAGTTTTGTTAGTCGGTTGCGTATTGAGGTTGCTGCATGCCGCGTATCGCGGACAAAAAGCAGACATTTGGTCCAAAGAGTGTTTTGAACGTTACAGCATTTGTAGCGACATTTGCGGTGTTGGCCGGCACCAGCACTCCTCTCCTTCGTGCCATGGCTGCCGTATCATTCGACACCGGCCCGCAAGCGCATGCCCAGTCGGTGACATTTGACATTCCCGCCCTCGACCCGCGGCAACTGAACAAAATCTCGCTGCCGGCCATTCCGCTGTCCTTTGATACAGAATTGATACTCCAGGAACCGGAGGTCACGACGGCAGCAGTTGTGCCTCCAACACAGCCCAAGTCATTGATGTTCACAGAACCGGCAATGCCCAAGCCATTGATGTTCAAGGAACCGGTGATTACAACGGCAGCGGTTGCGCTACCGGCAAAGCCCAAGCCGAAGCCCACTAAGACCGCAGCCAAGGTGCCGTTCGGCCTGTTCGGATCGTTGGAGTTTCAAACCAACGCAACCAAGGGAATTGGAGCGTGGCGTATGGCATTGGCGCGGCTCGACAACGAGCAACCGCTTTATGAATTTTGCGATACCGGCATGTTGAATTGCCCGCCAAAGTATGTTGCATGGCGGCAGCTGCTGGCAGCGATACGCGGTCTGCCAGCCCATGAACAGCTGGCGCGGCTCAACCGCGGGGTCAACGCGTTGATCAGACATGGTGAAGATGCCGACATTTTCCGGGTGCGCGATCACTGGGCCGCACCGATGGAGTTCCTGCAAACGGGCGGCGACTGTGAAGACTTCACGATCCTGAAATACGCCAGCCTGCTGGAGCTGGGATACAGTGATCACCAGTTGCGCATTGCCGTGGTCAGCGATACCAGGCGCAAGCAAGACCATGCCGTATTGGTCGTTGCGGGCAGCCAGGGCGTAACCGTCCTCGACAGCCTGACAGACGCACCGTTGCCGCATGAGCGGATCAGGCATTACAAGCCAGTATATTCAGTCAATCGGAACAGCCGCTGGGTGCACATTGCGACCAAGCAG
>JABDJG010000140.1 GCA_013002595.1 Hyphomicrobiales bacterium
GGTTCGGGCAAGACCACAATGCTCAATGCCCTGTCGACCTTCATTTCTGACAAAGAGCGGATGGTCACCATCGAAGATGCTGCCGAGCTGCAACTGCAGCAACCACACGTAGGCCGCATGGAAACCCGCCCACCAAGTGTGGAAGGAAAGGGCGAAATTCGCCAGCGTGAACTGGTCAAGAACGCGCTTCGCATGCGCCCGGACCGGATTATCGTTGGTGAGGTGCGCGGCGAAGAAGCCTTCGACATGCTTCAGGCGATGAACACCGGCCATGAAGGTTCAATGACAACCATTCACGCCAATACGCCGCGCGATGCCATCGCAAGGCTTGAGCAGATGGTCGGTATGGCGGGCTTTCCAATGACGATCCAGAGCGTGCGCTCTCAGATCGCGGCCGCGATCAAGCTGGTAATTCAGCTGAACCGGATGAGCGATGGCACACGCCGTGTCATGAGCATAAGCGAGGTGACCGGAATGGAAGGCGACGTGATTCAGATGCAGGAAATCTTCAAGTTCGTCCGAGATTCCACAAATGCCGACGGTGAAATCATAGGCCATTTCCAGGCAACCGGCGTGCGGCCGAAGTTCCTGGGTGAACTCACGGCGATGGGCCTGACCGTACCAGCAACATATTTCGATCCAGCCAAACCAATGTAAGCACCATGCCATTCGATATTGATGTCATCTATCTGATTTATATTCTGGTCGCCCTTGCTGCGATTTTTGCCATCGAAGCTGCCTATTTGATCATTTCGCGCCGCGTCACCTACAAGCAGCGCGCGAACTCGCGGTTGCAGGGATTCGATGGTTCAGAAGATGGCGAACAGATTCTTGTCGAACTGAGACGCCAGCGCGGACTGTCCAAAGATGGACGCTTTGTTCTTCCGATCTTGAGCCTCAACCGCCTGGTTCTGCAATCTGGATTGCGGATCGGTATGGCAAGGCTGATCGCGTTATGCCTGATCATCGCAGCGGCAACATTCGCCATTATTGCGTATTATCTGAAGTTCGGAATGTTGCTTGGCGCGCTTGGCGCCATCATGACGGGGGCGGTGTTTCCCTTTCTGGTTCTTTACATTGTACGGGCAGCCAGACGCTATAAATTCTCCAGTCAGTTGCCGGATGCGATCGACATTATCGTGCGCAGCTTACGGGCTGGTCATCCGGTGCCGGTTGCCCTTGGCATGGTCGGGCGGGAAATGGCTGATCCTGTTGGCAGTGAATTTGGTATGGCCCTGGACGAGCTCACATATGGTCTTGATCTGGAAGAGACCATGAAGAACATGTTCCACCGGGTTGAACAGGAAGATCTCGGTCTGCTCGTGACTGCGGTCAGCCTGCAGCATTCCACGGGTGGCAACCTCAGCGAGGTGCTCAGCAATCTTTCCCGGATCATCCGGGCGCGTTTCAAGATGCGCCGCAAGGTACGTGCGCTGTCGGCGGAAGGGCGGGTCTCGGCTTATGGCCTTTCGGCGTTGCCGGCAATCGTATTCGTGACGTTGAGCGTTATTGCACCGGAGTATTACGGCGACATCTGGGATGAGCCAATCACGGTGCCTTTGCTCATCGGCATCGTGTGTTGGGCCATGGTTGGCATGGCCGTGATGTACAAAATGGTCAATTTCAAGTTCTGAGACGTTATAGATGCCTGATATCGAAACAATCACCGCATGGATAAACGCCAACCTGATTTTGTCGTTGGGTGTCAGCGTATTTCTGGGTGTGGTGTTTCTGACACTGGCAGTAACCGGAATAGTGTCACGCGAAAAGGTCATTCGGCGCCGGGCGCTGCAGCCTTTCGTCGTTGGCAATTCGGATGTTCTGTCGGACCGCAAGGCGCTGGGCCACGATAATGCCATGTCCGTCGCCAAGACGCTCAGCCGGGTCACGGCGCACTTCAAGGCGACCGATGGCAAAGAGCTCAACGAGCTTCGCAAAAAACTTCGCGCGGCGGGCTTTTTCGATTCGCAAGCCCTTGGCACTTTCTATGCCAGCCGCATCATTCTTGGCATCGGGCTTCCCCTGGCGATGCTGATCATCATTCCGGTGATCGCATCTGAGGCCAGTTACACCGAAACATTGCTGATCATTACTGTTTGCGCTGGTCTCGGCTTTTTCCTGCCCAAGGCGTTTCTCGACAACCGGATCAACAGTGCCGCCAAGCAGCATCGAAATGGCTTTCCAGACTTTCTCGATCTCATGGTGGTCAGTACCGAAGCGGGTATCAGTGTCGAGGCTGCAATTGACCGCGTCGGGCAGGAAATGACGCACTCCTATCCAAAGCTCGCCGCGCAGCTTTATATTCTTAACCTGGAGCTGAGAGCCGGTAAGTCCTTTCCGGACGCCCTGGAAGCATTTGCTGACAACATTACCATCGAAGAAGCGAAATCGTTTGCCACCTTGATCCAGCAATCGCAAGAACTGGGCTCCAGCCTGGTCGATGCTCTGCGGGTCTACAGTGATGAAATGCGTGACAAGCGTTTGTCGCGGGCCGAGGAGAAGGCCCATGCATTGCCCGCTCTGCTGGTGATCCCGCTTGGCATGTTCATCTTTCCGGTGATGCTGGTCGTCACAATGCTTCCCGTGCTGGTCCGCATCAACAAAGCTTTTTTCTAAACGGGCCGCCAACAAACAAGAAGATCCCAACCTAGATCATGGCCTTCCTTGATATCGTGTCCGCGACACTGCTGTTTGTACCGCTGGGCTTTGCAGCAGTCAGCGACTATCGGCATATGATCGTTCCCAATTGGGCGAGCGGCCTCATTGCGATCAGTTTTGCCGTCTTTGCAGCCGCCCGTTGGACCGCGATCGACCTTGAGATGCATCTGGTCATAGCCGCTGTCTTTTTCGGGATTTCACTGATCTTCTGGTTTGCCGGTTGGCTGGGGGGCGGCGATGTAAAGCTACTTGGCGCTGTAGGGCTATGGCTGGGGACGCCCTATGCGATTGCCTTTCTGTTCCTGCTGGCGGTCATATCAGCTGTCTTGTCCAGCATCTTGCTGGCTGTTCGATGGCTGTCGAAAAGTCCGGTTGAGGTTGTTCCTCGCGTCTTTCAGCCGGCCATGCGCATGGCCCGCTCGGGCAAATATGCCTACGGGATTCCCATCGTATTGGCCGCACTGGCGACGCTGCCGCGGCACTTTCTGTAAAGCATTTCAGCGTTTGCAAGTGATGGTTGAATAACCACCACACACGACAAGCCCGCGGGGCCGACATACAGTGCCCGTGCCGATATGGCGGGTTTCTGGATACAGAACGAACTTCGAGTCTGCAGCGATACGATAACCCTTACTGCGGCAATAGGATTTTGCAGCTAGCCCCTTGCATTTCTTGAAAGGGACGAGGCAAATGTCGACAGGCAATCCATTCAATTTGGGGGATCTAAAGACGCGGGTCGCAGGTTGCGGCGGCGGTGTTTGGTCTTGAACAGGTTGTTTAGCGACTTCCTGGACCTTTGCCGGCCTGGCCTCAGCTGGCGGGCAGATCTGCGTTTTCTTTGAGTTCAATATATCCAAGAGGCTGTCGGACGGCAGTGCGGCGAGTGAAAGCTTGGCGTATTCCGAGAAGGCTCTGACAGCGCGGCGGCTTTTGTTGCCCCACTGACCGTCTGCCGGGCCGGCATTGCAGCGGTGCCAGTTCAAGCGGCTCTGAATAGCACGGACCAACTCGGTTTGATCAACAGCTGGAGGCAATTCAGCCGGTTCGGATGCTTCGTCCGCAGCCTGATTCGGGTCTATAGCAACCACTCGTTGCTTTTTCTCATCTGCTTCAATTTCCCGCCCAAGTTCCTGCAATCTGGCGCGGGCAAATCCGGCAAACACGCTATCGGGAAACCGGTCGATATAGGCTTTGAGCACTGCCGGGCTGGAGGTGTTTTGGATGACACCCCAGGCTTGCGCCGCACCGGCGCGGGCCGGTGTGCCGGTAGTTGCCTGTTGTTGTGCCGGTTTGAGCACGATCTCGCCGATGATCTGATCATAGTAGGCCGGCTGCTGGTCGTGCGAGACCGAGCGGGCAAGCGCGCTGACCTGCTTTTGAACTTGCTTGGCCAAGCGGACATGGGTCAGTCCCGGGATCTTGAGCAAAGGCACAAGCTTGCGCGTGAACACCGAATTGGCGTTGCTGTCGGTGTCCGATAGACGGTCTAATGCGGCCTGACCGGTGCCGGCTGAGAAAAGAACAAAAACGCCTTTGGGCGCTTCGACCCGGGCCAGCCCGCGCGTGCTGCCGATACTTCTGACGCCGGTTGCAGCAAATGGATTGTCCCGGCATGCGTCCAAAACAAAAATGGTCGATACGGCGCCCCGGCGCTGCACGCGCTCGATCAGCGAATGCACCGAATGCGCCTCATCGCGGATCAAGCCTTCTTCACCGGTGCGAGGTTGCGGCATGTCACTGGGGATCAGGTAGTTCTCTGCCCCGATCGCCACACCATGGCCGGCAAAAAAGAAGAATGCCTGATCACCCGGCTGGATCGCGGCTGCAAAATCGGCGAGCAGCCTGTTGGTCTCGCGCCGTTTCAGATTGGTGCCGACGAATACATTGAAGCTGAGCTCTTCAAGTGCCGTCGCGACGGCGCGCGCATCATTTTCCGCCTTTTGCAGATCCGGCAGCGCTGCGTAGCGATCGTTTCCAATAACAAGAGCGATCCGAGCCGCCGAGGCCGGGTTGGTATATGCTGCAGTCAACACCATTACCAGCGCGGTGAACAGAAGTCCGATACGCATCGTTCTCTCCCGACAATTGAAGCATTGCGTTGCTTTAGTCTTATCGCAAAATGTTGACCTAGTGAAAGGGTGCCTCGCACCGCGATCCGGCAAACTCAAAGCGCAAGACGTTGCCTCGCAGCTTCATACTGCTGCTGCAACTGAGCAACCTTTTCGCCGGCCGGCATGATCCTGTCGATGGCGCCAATGCCCTGGCCGGAGCCCCAGATATCTTTCCAGGCCTTGGTTCGGTCACCACCAAAATCCATCTTCGAGGGATCGCTTTCGGGCAGATTGTCCGGGTCAAGACCGGCATCTACGATGGACCCCTTCAAATAGTTGCCATGAATGCCGGTGAACAGGTTGGTGTAGACGATGTCGCCGGCCTTACTGTCGACAAGCATTTGCTTATAGGCGTCCGCGGCGCGCGCCTCCTTGGTGGCAATGAAGGCTGAACCCAGATAGGCAAGATCAGCGCCGGCGGCAAGCGCCGACAAAACAGCGTCGCCTGTGGCGATCGCTCCCGATAGGGCAACCGGGCCATCAAACCACTGGCGAATCTCCTGGATCAATGCAAAGGGCGATAGTGTCCCGGCGTGCCCGCCGGCGCCGGCGGCAACGGCGATCAACCCATCAGCGCCCTTTTCAATCGCCTTTCTGGCGAAGCGGTCATTGATGATGTCGTGCAACGTGATACCGCCATACGAGTGTGCCGCCTCGTTCACTTCGGGACGGGCGCCCAACGATGTGATGATGATCGGCACTTGATACTTCACACACATGTCGAGATCATGCGTCAGGCGTTCGTTTGATTTGTGCACGATCTGGTTGACGGCAAACGGCGCGGCGGGCTGATCCGGATTGGCCTGATTGTGTGCATCAAGTGCCTCGATGATCTGTTTGAGCCAGTCTTCGAGCTGCTCGGCCGGACGTGCGTTCAGCGCAGGAAACGATCCAACAATGCCGGCCTTGCACTGGGCAATGACCAGATCCGGATTGGAGATGATGAACAACGGTGCCCCAATCGCCGGCAACGAAAGAGATTTCAGAAGGTCCGGTAGGGCCATGCTGGTGTCCTTGATTTAGACGATTGCGTGCAGGCGGTTCACATAGCAAAACCGGCCACAGCTGGCGAACACTTAATTCATTGCGGGCGCCCCTTGATTTGTGCCGGGATAGCCCGCTATGTGTCGCGGCATGACCAAACGCAATGTGCTTACCATCGGTTCTGCGATGGTCGACATCATCACCATCATCGCCGATCACGACGTCGAACGCGTTACCTTGCAAAACGCAACGACAACGTTCCTGCTGGTAGAGCCTGGCCGCAAGATCGAAGCGGAAAGCATCACCATTCATGTGGGTGGCGGTGCCGTCAATGTCGGGGTCTCCATGCGACGTCAGGGCGCCAACGTCGATGTGTTGTCCAAGTTGGGTAACGACATCAACGCAGAGCGGATCAGAGCCCATTTCGAGCGCGAGGATCTGTCGCCGAGCCAGATCATCGAAACCAACGAGGTGCCAACCGGATCATCGGTGATGATTGCCGCACACGACCGCGATGCTGCGATCTATACCCAGCGCGGTTCCAACACGTGCCTGACACCAGCCGACATCGGCAATTGTGACATGAGCCAATACGACCTGGTCTACGTCTCACCGCTGTCCAAGGCATCGGCGGCATGCTTTCCGGTTGCGATTGCCGCGGCCCGCAAGGCCGGATGCTATACGGTGGCCACCCCTGGAATTCGCCAGATCACGATGCGGGCACCGGAAGTGCTGTCTGCCATGGGCCAGCTTGATCTGACCGTCATGAACATGCGTGAAGCCGAAGCTCTGACGCCGGCGTTGATGACGCATTTTGGCGAGTGTCCGATGCCTGCCCGCGCTTCGGCTAATGCAACTCCAGGCATGCCGGAGCGGTTGCGCAAAGGTATGCGGCTTGCCGATGAACATATCCCGCTGCAATGGGTCATGCAGTCCATGCTGTCGACCGGTTTGAAGCGCGTCGCACTCACGGACGGTGGACATGGCGCCTATCTTTGTGATGGTGAGCACATCCATCACTGCCCGGTTCACGACGTGCAGGTCATGGGGACCGCCGGCGCCGGCGATGCTTATTGTTCCACTCTTGCATATGGGCTGTTCTGCGGGCTGGAAGTGGGCGAAGCCATGATGAGAGCCGCCGTCAACGCCGCCGGCGTCGTCAGCCATGCTGATACCCAAACCGGGTTGATGAGCGACGACGAACTTGCCACAGCCGTCCGCTCGGCCCCTGATCTGACTGTCACCAGCTGGCCGCTTTAGTCCTTCAGGGCTGCAGCGAGGGTCTCGGTGGCGGCCAGAACGCCACCTGGCGCGTGAGGGATATCAAGAACACCGAGCGCTGCCTCCAATACGCCCAGCGTGCCCAGCACCATCGGGGCGTTGACATGGCCCATATGGGCAATTCGGAACCCATTGCCATCGAGCGGCCCGATGGTGATGCCTAACGTCACACCGCATTTTTCGTCGCACAGGTCCAGCAGTGGGGCAGGGTCATGATCTTTCAACACAACAGTCGTAACAGAACCGGCTCGTTCGGCTGCCTTGGTTATGTTGAACTCCAAGGCACCCGCCTCGGCCCATTTTGCCACAGCGGCCTGGACCATCGCGGCCAGAATCGCATGTCGCTGCCAAGCCGCCTCCAGTCCCTCGGCCAGCAAGATCTCAAAGGCCTTGGCCTGGCCAAACAACATGTGCTCGGGCGGCGTGCCGCAGTATTTTTGGTAGTGAAGCTCCCCATTGCGGAAGGTCCAGTCCCAGTAGCGCGTGACCAAACCGGCTGACTTGTGGCGTTCGAGAGCGCGCGGATTTGCGGCCACATAACTGAGTCCAGGCGTCATCATCAGCCCTTTTTGCGAACCGGTGACCGCGACATCGATTTCCCACATGTCCATCTCGAACTGCATGGTGCCCAGTGATGCTATGGCATCGACCATGAACAGGGCCCCGTGACCGGCCGCATCAATGGCAGCGCGGATTTTCGGAATATCGTTGACCACACTTGATGCGGTATCGACCTGCACAACCAAAACTGCCTTGATCTCACCGGCACTATCCTGGCGCAGCCGCTGTTCGACTGCAGCGGGGTCAACCGCGCTACGAATGTCACCCGGCAGAATTTCCACCTCGATGCCCATGACGTCGGCCATTTCACCCCAGCCGGTGGCGAACAGCCCGCTTTCCAGCACCAGTACCTTGTCGCCGCGCGACAGGACATTGCTCAGCGCTGCTTCCCAGGCACCATGACCGTTTGCTGCGTAGATGTAGGTATTGCCTTTGGTCCGGAATACTCTTTTCAGACTGTCCAGGCAGTACGCCGTCGTATCGACAAGATCGCCCTTGTAAATGTCGATCGCCGGGCGATGCATGGCAGCCAGCACCTCATCAGGTACGTTGGTTGGCCCTGGAATGCTCAGGAAGCGACGGCCGTTTGCCACTGTCATTGTTGGAGTATCCTCTTTTAACCGATTACTTTTCCCAGAATATCTGCACTGCATAAAGATGATGGCCGATCTGGACGGCACCAGTGCTGACATATCTGTAGTCGTACTTCATGAGATTTCGCCTGTGGCCGCGGCTGTCCAGCCACTGCTGGAAGAGGCGGCGCGCCTTGGCCGCATTGACCAAACCGGACTGTCGGTCGCGGGCGGCGTTCTCGCCGTGATCGCCGCGCTCATCACCGCCAAACGCCTCAAACCGTTTCTTGTAGCGAAACCCGCTCTTGGAGCGATGTCCGACAAAATTGCCCCGGAGCATTTCAAGGGCCTGCGCCCGGGCTGCCTTCAAGAGCAACGGGCTAGCGGTCAACGGCGGCTTGCCGGCCTTCTTGCGGGCGGCAGACGCGTAGGCATTCAGCTTGGCCTCCAGGTCGGGGCGGAACTTTACGCCCTTCGGCAGGTTACGCAAAAGGTTCTCGGCATAAGCCCGATAGGCCGGCGATGCCTGGACGGGAGCAAGACCGAACCACAGCGCAAAACAGCACGTGAGCACCAGGAGACGTTTCAACATTTCAGCGACGGGTATCCGGTTGGGCAAGGGCTAGGCTGGATGGGCCCTGCGGTAGAGACGTAATCGGCGGCGCAATTTCTCTTAGTAGCTTGCGCCTCATGGCATCGGGGTAGTCCTTAAACGTGTTGGCAGTGATGACGAAGGCACCGTTGCCGCCAATAATGTTCCGGCGGTAGTAGGCACCAAGGGTCGGTTCATCGCCGAGCACGACAAGACCATTAATGGTCACCTGCTCATAGATCAACTGGGCACGGATATTATTGACCGGACTGCCCTCGTTGTTGGGCCCATCACCTGAGACATCAATCACCCGACGACGGCATTTGTTCGGCCTGATCGAGAACAGGGCCCGGGAAAATGTCAACGCATCGCCAATTGCCGTCGAATAATTGAGAAACATGCGAGGGCTTGCATCGATGGCATCGGCGAACTTGAGCACCGAAGCCTTATCGTCGAGTTTGGCCCAAGGGACAATCTGGGACTGATGCGGTTGGCCGCTCCACTGCACGACGGTCACGTAGACACCGCCCTTGCGGCTGGTCGAGGCGATGAGATGAATTATGTCGGAAGACCGAAACGCATCGGATAACCCGATCATCTGCAGCCGGTACTCATCGCGGTTGATGCTGCCAGACACATCGACCGCCAGGATCAACTCCAGTTCGCAGGAATGGGTCGTTTGGGCATGGGAAGGTTGCGGCCGGGCAAATCCGAGTAGGCCCAACACCAATGCTGCAATCATGAGGCAAACCCGGACGCGCATTTGCCAAGTATAGGCAAATTCTCACAGTTGCGCGACGAATTTGGCGATCACTTTCAGTGACATTTCCGGTTGGTCACGATGAGGAGAATGACCGCATCTTGCGAGCATGTGGGTTTCGACAGCCGCCGTACAATGCTGTTTCATGGCTTCCAGCTGGGCACTGGTGCCGTATTCGTCGTCTGCGCCTTGCAGACCTAGAACCGGCGCCTTTATGGCTGCCAGGCAACTGGTGATGTTCCATTCGCGAAATTCCGGGTTTAACCAGGCGCCATTCCAGCCATTGAACGCTTCATCGGTGTTGAGCCCGTGATATTTTTCCAGACCCCTTCTCAGGTCGCCTTGATCGTAAAGCTTGCGTGCAGCAATGATGCTCTTAAGCGATATGTCCTCGACGAAGAAGTGCGGCGCCATCAGCACCAGGCCGCGGATATCGGCGCCCATCGGGCTGCCGGCATATATCGAAGCGATCGATGCTCCATCGCTGTGGCCGACCAGTATGACCTGCGCCGTACCCGCTGCATCCAGAAAAGCCGGCAACGTCACCAGCGCTTCATCATGCATGTAACTGACCGGCCAGGGCAGACCGGCCGCTTCAGAGCGGCCATATCCGGCGCGCGAATAACTCAGAACGGGCAGCTTGCAGGCGCTGGCCAATTGTCGTGGAAAGTCCTTCCACATCGCACAGCAGCCGAGACCTTCATGCAGCAGCAAGATCACCGGTCCACTCGATCCTCTACTGCCACAAAAGGCATACTCCAGCACCTTGCCGGCTGCCAGGAGATAGCCCTCTTCATTCAGCATCGGCATTGTTTTAGCTGCGCAGTTTGAAACGCTGGATCTTGCCGGTTGCCGTTTTGGGCAATTCATCGACGAATTCGATCCAGCGCGGGTATTTCCAGGCGCCGATCGATGATTTGACATGGTCTTTCAGTTCATCGAATAGGCCAGCCTGGTCAATGCCGTCATTGAGCACGACAAAGGCCTGCGGTTTGGTCAGACCCTCTTGGTCTTCCTTGGCAACGACTGCTGCCTCCAAGACCGAGGCGTGCGAGACCAGGGCCTGTTCTACTTCGAATGGCGAGACCCAGATGCCGGAGACCTTGAACATGTCGTCAGTGCGCCCGCAGTAGTGATAAAAGCCATCGGCATCGCGGATGTACTTGTCTCCGGTTCGGGTCCAGCGGCCCTCGAAGGTTGAGCGGGTTTTGTCGCGCTTGTTCCAGTAGCCGTTGGCGGCCGACCCGCCATCAACCAGCAGTTCGCCGATCTCGCCATCGCCGGGATCATTGCCATCCTCATCGGCAAGCCGCAATTCATAGCCAGGGAAAGCCTTGCCGGAGGTGCCATAACGCAGAGCGCCAGGGCTGTTCGACAGGAAGATGTGCAGCATTTCAGTAGATCCGATGCCATCCAGGATATCGACACCGAACTTGGCCTTCCAGGCGGTGCCGACGTCTTGTGGCAACGCTTCACCGGCGGAAACGCACAGCCGCAAGGCATTGGATCCGTTTTCCGGTGCGCAATCGGGGTCGGCAAGCATCGCGGCATAAAGCGTCGGTACGCCAAAAAACAAGGTTGGATTGTGCGTTTTCAGGTTCTCAAAGACCGATTGCGGGGTCGGCCGCCCTGGATAGAGCACCGCCGTTGCACCAACGGACATCGGAAAAGTCATGGCGTTACCCAGGCCATAGGCAAAAAAGAGCTTGGCAGCGGACAGCACGACATCGTCAGCGGTGACGCCAAGCACGCCCTTGCCATAATACCTTGCCGTATACATCAGGCTGGAATGCACGTGCCGTACACCTTTTGGCGCACCCGTCGAGCCTGACGAATAGAGCCAGAAGGCCTCCTCATCGGCGATGGTCGCAGCGGTCTCGAACTCATCGTCTTGAGCGGCAAGCAGGTCTTGCAACGAGAGGTGAGCGCCAGCTTGTCCACCTGACACAACGACATGCCTGAGGTCCGCCAAATCATTCAATATCGGTTCCACGGCAGGCAGCAACTGGGCGGAAACAAACAGAACCTCGGCGCGGCTGTCACGCAGCATGTAGTCATACTGAGGCGCGGTGAGCAGGGTGTTGAAGGCAACCGGGATAACGCCGGCGCGGATGGCGCCCCAGAACACAACCGGCCAATCGACGGTGTCGAGCATCAAGATGCCGATGCGGGTCTCGCGGCGGACGTCAAGACCGCCAAGTGCGTTGGCCAACCGCCTGGTACTGCTGGCCAACTCAGCATAGGTCATAGCACGCTCGGGATCGATGAAGGCTGTCCGATCACCATGACCTTCAGCAATATTTCGGTCAACGAAGTCGGTCGCCGCGTTGTAGGTTTCCTGCCCTGTCATTTCTGCAGACTCCTTACTTCAGATCATACACCCAGATAGCGGTGTTGCACGTCATCGGCATTTTTTAGTTCTCCAGACGATCCGGACCAGACCACCTTGCCCTTTTCCATGACGAAATGGCGATCAGCCAATGCAATGAGGTCTTGCACGTTCTTGTCAACCACCAGAATGGAAAGGCCGCTTTCACGGATCAGTGACAGTGCATCCCAGATCTTTGTGCGGATGAGCGGGGCAAGTCCCTCGGTTGCCTCATCAAGTATGAGAAGGCTTGGATTGGTCATCAGGGCACGGCCGATGGCCAGCATCTGCTGTTCGCCGCCGGACAGGAGATTTCCCATCGAAGTCGCCCGCGCGGTCAGTTCGGGAAACAGGGCGAATATCCTGTCCAAGGTCCAGGGATCATCGAGCTTTTGATGGTTGCTGGCGGTGGCGATCAGATTTTCGCGGACACTGAGATTGGGGAAAATCTGCCGGCCTTCAGGCACCAGACCAATGCCGAGGTTGGCGGTTTTGAATGATGGCAGCTTCGTTATTTCGCGGTCTTTGAAGTGGATCCTGCCGGCGCGTGGCTGAACGATACCGATGACCGAGTGGATGGTCGTTGTCTTGCCCATGCCATTTCGGCCCAGCAGTGTGACCACTTCGCCAGCGGCGACATCGAATTCAACGCCGAACAGCGCCTGACTGGCGCCGTAGAAACTCTCCAATCCGCGTACTTTTAGCATCGTCACGCCTCACCCAAATAGGCGCGGCGAACGTCTGCGT
>JABDJG010000148.1 GCA_013002595.1 Hyphomicrobiales bacterium
GTCTCAGCCGGCGCACCGCACGTACCAGAATCGCTCAAAAGCCAGCTTGCCACCGGCGGGCGGATGGTTATCCCCGTCGGCAGCGAGGACCGGGCGCAAGAACTGATCCGCATCACCCGGCGCGGAAAAGGCCAATTCGATCGTGAAGACCTGGCCGATGTCCGCTTCGTGCCGCTGATCGGCGAGGAGGGCTGGGAACCGGAAGACAGATCCGCCGAACCATCCGGTCCCCGCTTGATCCAAACACGGCCAACCGTCAGTGAGACCTTGCCGGCATTGATATCGCGCCGCGCCGAGGTGTTTGAAGACATAGCCGAGGCAGACCTTGATCCGCTTCTCGAGCGCATCGGGGATGCACGTGTCGTGCTCGTCGGCGAGGCAAGCCATGGCACATCGCAGTTTTATCGCATGCGGGCCCGTATCACCCAGCGGCTCATCGAAGACAAGGAGTTCAGCATTGTCGCTGCAGAGGCCGACTGGCCGGATGCGGCAAGGATCGACCATTATGTGCGCCATCGCGATATACCGCCTTCTGAATGGCAGGCATTTGCCCGCTTCCCGACCTGGATGTGGCGCAATGAAGAAGTCCGCGAGTTCATGGATTGGCTGCATGAGCACAATGCCACCAAGCCATACGATTTTCGCTGCGGCTTTTATGGCCTCGACCTCTATAGTCTTTATACGTCAGTTCGCGAGATCGTTGATTATCTTGAGGACGTCGATCCCGATCTCGCCTCTGTCGCGCGGTATCGCTATGGCTGCTTGAGCCCCTGGGAAGCCGATCCGGCGGCCTACGGCCATGCCGCCCTTACGGGCCGTTATCGAGACTGCGAACCAGCGGTAACCCAAATGCTCGCCGCTCTTTACGCCAAGCGGCAGGAGTACGTTCTGCAGGATGGTGAGCGGTTCCTCGATGTCACACAGAACGCGCAACTCGTCACAAATGCCGAACGCTATTATCGCACCATGTACTATGGCTCGCGCGCCTCATGGAACCTGCGCGACAGTCACATGTTCGAAACGCTGCAGAACATTATGGAGTTCCACGGCCAGAACTCGAAAGCCGTGGTCTGGGCGCACAATTCCCATATAGGCGATGCCTCGGCGACAGAGATGTCAGCCCGCGGCGAGCACAACATCGGCGAGTTGTGCCGCAGGGCGTTCGGTGATCGCTCCTACCACATCGGTTTTGGTACGGATCACGGCACCGTTGCAGCCGCCGGCGCCTGGAACGGCCCCATGGACATCAAGACCGTTCGCCCGTCCCATCCTCAGAGCTATGAACGGCAATTTCATCTGACCGATGCACCTGGACTGCTGTTGCCGATGCGCGCAGGCCACGAGCTGGACGTTACGGAGGAACTCGCCAAGCCACGATTGGAACGCGCGATAGGTGTCATCTACCGGCCGGAAACCGAGCTTGCCAGCCACTATTTCGAGGCCGAGCTACCGCGTCAGTTCAATGAATACATCTGGATCGACCGGACAAGCGCCATCACACCGTTGCCGACGGGACAGATCAAGGGTGTCCCCGATACCTATCCGTTCGGCGTGTGAAACCACGTTGTATCAAGCAGTAAACCAGCCATGTCAGAGCCTGCCTCAAGGCCGCAAACCGAAGCACTACCGGATGAACCTCACCATTTGCCGGTCGAGCGGTTGATTTCCCTGCTGGATGTGGAGGTTGAGCCGGGCCTGCGCAGCGCACAGATTAAGGCGCGCCGCCAACGCTTCGGCAAGAACGTCCTGCGCCGCCACCAACCGGCAGGCGTCTTCAACATCGTGATCAATCAACTCAAGAGCCCGGTGGTTTACCTGCTGGCCGCCGCCGCACTGCTGGCAGGCGGTTTGGGTGAATGGGCCGACTTTACCGCGATCCTTGCGGTGCTCGCGATCAACACGATGATCGGGTTTGTAACGGAAATCCGGGCCATGCGGTCGATGGAGGCATTGCGCCAGTTATCGGCAAGTTCGGTACGGGTGCGCCGGGACCATCAACATATGGTCATTCCGGCAGATGACCTTGTGCCGGGCGACATCGTTGTCCTGGACGCCGGAGACGTCATAACCGCTGATATGCGTGTCATAAGCTCTGCAAACCTTTCATCCGATGAGTCCGCGTTGACTGGCGAATCCCTGCCCGTGGCCAAGTCGCCGCAGGCCGTTGCCATCGATACCGCTTTGGCCGAACGGACATCGATGCTCTACAAAGGCTGCGCGATCACCCGGGGCACCGGCGAAGGCCTTGTCACCGCGACCGGTATGCAGACCGAACTCGGCCGCATTACTCACCTGGTCGAACACAGCGAACCCGAGCGCTCCCCTCTGGAGCGCCAACTGGAACGGCTCAGCCGCGATCTTATCTGGATAACACTCGCCGTCGCCGCCGCCGTCGCCCTGGCCGGCATCTATGTCGGTCAGAACATTCCGTTGATGGTTGAGACGGCTGTTGCTTTGGCAGTCGCTGCCATCCCGGAAGGACTGCCGATCGTTGCCACGCTCGCGCTTGCCCGCGGCATGCTGCGCATGGCCCGCCGAAACGCCCTGATCGAAAGGTTGTCGGCAGTCGAGACGCTGGGGGCAACCACGGTCATCATGACCGACAAGACCGGCACGCTGACGGAAAACCGGATGCACGTCGATCGGATCGTTACACCAGTTGGAGAAATAGCGTTCGACAGGCAGGCCGGAACATTCCTGCTCGGCGGCCGACCGGTTTCGGTGGGGCTTGCCAGTGGTCTCGATACGCTGCTGCGCGCCGCTGCGCTGTGCAACAACGCCGCCTTGCACGATGATGGCGCCGGCGGAACGGGCGATCCTATGGAAGTGGCGCTTTTGGAAGCTGCCCTCGCCGGAGGTTTGCGCAAGCAGACTTTGCACAGTCAATATCCTGAAGTCGCAGAACATGCATTTGATGCAGGCACCAAGATGATGGCGACTGTTCATCAAAGCAATGGTGGCTACCTTATCGCGGTGAAGGGCGCCCCCGAGGCCGTATTCGAGCGTCTTTCAAAGATTCAGTCGCCTGACGGTTTGGCGGTTCCGTTCGACGACAGAATAAGCCGGAACTGGCAATCATACTGCGATCTCCTCGCCAGCCAGGGGCTGCGGTTGTTGGCCATTGCCGGCAAACCGGCGCGAACCGCCCAGGTCAATCCTTACGCCGATCTGACACTATACGGGGTGATTGGCTTGCAGGATCCGCCGCGTTCAGACGTCGCCGCGGCTCTGGCTGATGCGCGCCGTGCCGGAATCAAGGTCGTGATGGTCACGGGCGATCATGCCCTGACCGCCAAGAGCATCTCCCAGACCGTCGGGCTGGCACCAGCCGGCACCGAAGTGTTTAAGGGAGAAGACCTGACTTCACTGAAAGAAATGAGTGAACAGGACAAGGCGGCAGCGCGGGCCGCACTGGTGTTCTCCAGGGTGTCGCCGGAGCAGAAACTCGATCTGATCACCCTGCATCAGCAGGCCGGCGAATTTGTCGCCATGACCGGTGACGGCGTCAACGATGCCCCGGCCCTGAAAAAGGCCGAGATCGGCATTGCCATGGGTCAGCGCGGCACGCAGGTTGCCCGTGAGGCCGCAGACATGGTCCTGCGCGACGATGCCTTTTCAACGATCATCCACGCCGTTCGCGAAGGCCGCATCATCTACACAAACATACGCCGGTTCACGACATATCTGCTGTCCTGCAATCTCAGTGAGATCCTCGTTATTGGACTGGCGGTGTTGGGTGGGCTGCCGCTCCCACTATTGCCGCTGCAGATCCTGTTCCTCAATCTGGTGACGGACGTCTTTCCGGCTTTCGCTCTTGGTACGATCGAGGCGGACCGCGATGTCCTGGAGCGTCCACCGCGTCCACCGAGCGAACCAATCCTGTCAGGGGCACAATGGCAGGCCATTATCATTCACGGCGCCATAATCTCATTTGTCACCCTGACGGCGGCCGGTATGGCCATTTACCAACTGGGCATGCGCGATGATCAGATTACCACGATGTGCTTCTTCACGCTGGCGCTCGCGCAGTTATGGCACGTCTTCAACATGCGCAACTGGCGCGAAGGGCCCGTCTTCAATCAGCTGACGCGAAACACCTTTGTCTGGCTGTCCATCGCAATTTGCATCGCGTTACTGACATTGGCGGCGTTCGAACCGCATCTGGCATCCGTGCTTCATATTGTGCCTCTGGCCCCTGAAGCCTGGACCACGATCCTGGGGCTCAGCATATTACCGGTACTGATGCGCGAGGTCGCCGCCATCTTCGTTCGAACGCGCCGTCGCCATTTCGCAGATTGATGCACATCAAGGCACGTCCTGTCTGGCAATCGTGAAATACCTCCAGCCGACCGTAGCTATTTGCCAACAGACACCACCGGAACCAAAGGCGAAATCAATGTGCTTTTCAGCGACCGCCAGCTTTTCTATTGCAGCCGTTCTGGTACCCCTAGGAGCCTATTCAGTAGCGATGGCGCGTCAGATTGGTCCCAAATGGATACCCATTTCCGTTTATCCGATGGCATTTGCAGTCCAGCAGGCAATCGAAGGTGCTCTTTGGCTCAGCATCGATGCCGCTGATCCGCCAACCATTGCTTCAGCGTCCCGCGGCTTTCTGTTCTTTTCACATTTTTTCTGGCTCTTCTGGGTGCCGCTATCGGTCTACTGGCTTGAAACTGATCGCCGGCACCGCACAGCCCTTTTCGCGTTAACCGGCATAGGTGGGCTGTTCGGATTGTCAGTCTTTGTGCCATCATTGCTCATGGCCGACTGGCTGTCGGTCGAAGTGGTCAACCATTCTTTGGAATACAAAACGGTGCTGATATATGACGGCATCGTCAACCGCACTGTCCTGCGCGGGTTCTATGCAGCAGTTGTCCTGTCGGCACTGTTTTTGTCCACAGACAGGCGCATCCGCATCTTTGGCGGACTGATAGCAGGCTCGCTACTGGTGACGTACCTGTTCTTTGCCCACGCTTTCATTTCGGTGTGGTGCTTCTTTGCAGCCATCTTGTCGGTTTGCGTTCTGGCGGTCGTGATGGATGAGCGCCGGCACGCGGCGGAACATCGGCATATCGCCGAACGGCACTAGGGTGTGATGACAATTCCAGACATGAGTTTGAATTGTCACCATACCCTAAATCTGTCAGGCATCCTCCAGCGCGCGGCGCAAACGGCGCAGCAGAATATTTCGGGAGCGCTTGTCAGCAGCCTTTTCGAAGGTCTCGCGCAGGTCTATCTGGAACTGCGCAAGATCATTGTGCCAATCAAGACCAGCCATGTCAGCCGGCACGAGCCTCGGCTGCAAGGTTTTCAGCTCAACTGGCTCCTTGCCGGCCGTCAGGCTCACTTCGGTATCGATGGCGGGCACAAACAGACAATCATTGTCAAACCCGGCCCCGACCAGGCTGTCGCGCAAGGCCAAGGCTTGTTCCTCCTCGCCATGAACCAGGAATATGCCCCTGGATACGGGCCTGCGGTCGAGTAGCCATTCCTTGAGCTCGCCGCTGTCTGCGTGCCCCGAATACGCCTCGAGAAGCTTGATTTTCGCCCGCACCTCAATGCTGTCCCCCTGTATCTTGACCGTCCTCTTGCCGTCGAGAAGCAGGCGCCCCAAAGTACCTTCAGCCTGAAAACCGGCGATCAGCACGGTTGTTTGCGGCTTCCACAGGCGCTGTTTGAGATGATGCCGGATGCGGCCGGCCTCACACATGCCGCTCGCCGCCATGATGATTGCACCACTGCTCACCAAATTGATCGCTTTGCTTTCATCCACGCTCGCTGTGAAGCGGAAATTGGGGTTGCTCAACAGGTCAGGGTCTTCGTCAAGCTCTTCAAGGTCTTTGGCATGGTATTCGAACACTTTGGTGGCGCGGATCGCCATTGGGGAATCGACGAACACAGGTGCTGGCGGAATGACCGATTTATTCTGCAGCAAGCTGAGATCGGCCAACAATTCCTGCGTGCGCTCAACTGCGAAAGACGGGATCAAAAGCGTTCCCTCGTTGGCCAGGGCATCGTTCACTTCACGCCCCAGCAGGGCACGTCTCTTGGCCCCGCTTGCGCGTACCCGGTTGCGGCCGCCGTATGTCGATTCACAAATCACATAGTCGAAATCGGACGATGCTTCAGGATCAGGATGGAACAACTTGTGATCCGGTCCGATGTCGCCGGAGAACAAGATCCGCAACAGCCCGCTCCTGGAACCGGCTGAGGCAATTTCCAACTCGATTGATGCCGAACCCAGAATATGCCCCGCATTCCAGTACCGAGCCCGAACTTGGTCATTAATCTCCAACCAGGTCTCATAATCCACTTGTTTGAAATTGTCCTGGCACTGTTCTGCATCGTCCTGGGTGTAGATCGGCAACACCTCTGGCTTTCCGCGTTGTGAATTTCTCCTGTTCAGCTGCCGGACCTCCATTTCCTGGATATAACCACTGTCGGGAAGCATGAAGGACAACAGGTCTTGAGTGCCCTCCGTCATGTAAACGGGACCAGAGAACCCGGCTCTATACAGTTTCGGCAAAAGCCCGGAGTGATCGATATGCGCGTGGGTCTGGAGGACGAAATCAATATCGGACGCGTTGAATGGAAACGGTTCGTAATTGAGCTGCTTGACGGTTTTGGTGCCCTGAAACAGGCCGCAGTCAACGAGAAAACTGCAGCCAGCTGTGCGCAGCCAGAAACACGAACCGGTGACTGTGCCTGCTGCACCGCAGAATTTTAGAACAACGCTCATCAGCTTCCCCAATGGTTGAACTGGGCAGCTGCCCACTGCAAGTTGCGCCTGCCGAACAACGTCAAGGCCCCGGGACGGGGGGACTCGGGGCCTTGGAAACGAGCGCTCTTTCGAGGGTGCGGGATGGTTACAAGAGCTCTTGGGGTTGTTGTCATTCTATTCATTTCGCCATTATCGGCATTTACGCAAGTCAATGCGCCTACAGTTGCCAGCGTCAGACCAACGGCGTATTGGCCATCACCAGGATCTCATTTTGCACATCGATAACGCCGTCCATCTTACCGAGCATTCCGGCAACGCTATCGATCTGGCCCTGGTTCGATGCATATCCTGACAACATGACCCTGCCATCGTTGACCTCGATATCAAAACTGCGGCCATGGATACCGATCACCGCGTCTGCATCGAGGGCAGCACGAATGCGTGCCTCGATGATCTTGTCGGCAATGACGGCGCGCGACGTTTCATTCGTGGCAAATACCGGGTTTTCGGTCATCAACCGGACCTGGTCGATGCACGCTTCGACAGGCACTTCACCCGTGTTGAGCACCATGTGGTAGTTGACCGGGTCTTCCCAATCCGCATCAAAGAACTTACGCGCCACGCGGGTATGCGATGAGTCGCTGCGCTCGATCTCCCGGCGGGCAACATCTGGATTCTTGACATCCATACGTTTCATCATCCGGGCGATGCGCACCGCCATCGGCGCGCAAACCCGCACACGAATGACATGGGGTACGTCTTTCAAAAGTTCCGTGGCGCCCCACCCGCGGATCAGCACATTGTCCTTTCGCGCAATTTGCAGAATTTCCTCAGCGGAGTAACTGGACAGCTTCGACTGGTCGATTTTCCAGCGCTCGAACATTGACGCGCTGCCTTCGAGGAACCGATGAACCTCGCTTTCGCGAACATCCATCCGCTCGGCGACCTCACGTTCGACGAGTTCGTGGTGAACGACGGCAAAACCCAGCTGCACCGACAACCCCAGCGCCACGTCCTTACCAAGCGATCCCATTTCCCGTGTCATCGCGATGACTGTCATTGGACTCTCCCTTGTACTTCAGGTTCAGAGCAGCTGTTCAAGCCTCGGCAAAGTCTTTAATGCAGGATCAAACCAGCCTGGTCGACCGTTGATCTTTGCATCATCGCCTATGAATGCTGCCGGGCGCAACTGTACGCCTTGATACAGGTCAACGTCATCAACCGGTAGATCGTTGAAGCCGGCGATTGACGTGAATCAATGAACATGAATCGCGCCCGGCTCAGATTGGAGCTTGTTGGCCATACAACCACAGGAGTACGAGATGAGAGTGTTCACCCCCATGTTCCTGGCGACGGCGATGGGTGTCGGCGCCCTGACGGCGGGTATCGGCAATGCCTCTGCTGCAGTCATCAATGGTCCGATGGTTGCATGAGATATCACGGCTGCTAACAATCCTTGCCGGGCCGAAACCCGTTCAAGCTCTTCGGCCCGCAATCAATTCAAGATACGTACAACTTCCAGGGTAAAGACATGTCATCAGGCAGACGCAGTAATACCGCATTCCTCGTTGCCGTCGTTCTTGGTCTCTTGGCATCGGCACTGCCTTCAAACGCCCAGCAGGACGAAATCGAAGTTGCCGACTTCGGCGTCGGCTTCATCGTTTCGCTTGGCGGCAAGCTGTATGACAACTTATGGACGGCGACAGCTGCAAAGCCGCCCGCGCACCGAAATCCGGCATATCCCCCGGTCCCCGAAGTCAACGATGCGGACACCTGGCGCTGCGTTTCCTGCCATGGCTGGGATTACAAAGGCATCGACGGTGAACGAGCCGTCCTTGGTCGCCATAAGGCCTTTAAGGACCTTAGGCCGCTTGCCGACAACGACCCCAAGTCGATTGTCGACAAAATCCGCAATTCCCACCCGGACATTCCCGATGACGCAATTCCAGACTCAGTGCTTGAAGTGCTGGCAATATTCATCAGCGTGGGCATGTATGATCGCGATGCCCTGATTGACGATACCAACCGCATATCGGGCGATCGCGACCGCGGCCGTGACATCTTTGAAGGCGCTTGCATGAACTGTCATCAGCCCGATGGCCGCATGCCGCTGCGCGGTGAAAAAGGTGACCGCTCATCGCTCGGCTGGATAGCCCGCAATCGTCCCGAACAGGCCGTGCACAAAATTCTGAATGGTGTGCCGGGCGCCGAGATGCTCGCCGTCGGCTTTCTTGAACCGCACCAGATTGTCAACCTGCTGGCATACCTTCAGTCGCTCGACCCGGATGAGAAATAAAATCCGCCAACCGGTTCATCCACTGCACAACATGCAAATTTGGAAAGGGCCGGACATCGGCAGATAGCCCGGCCCTTCCCGTACGCGAACAAGCGTTTATCCCAAACGAGGGATGTAGAACATAAGGTGATCAACCTGAATAATTTCAAGGCGCTTGACCTCCATCAATCATACGTCGGCGCAATTGTCGCAAGCTGCGTGCAATGCGGGGGTTCTTGCTGATGCAAGCATGAGGCAACACTTGCGATGCTCTTACGGCTTACATTCAGGCTTCTCATTTTCGCGGTTGCGATTGTTGCGATCGGTGCCGGTCATGATCAGGCCGCGCACGCTGGCCGATGTCCGCAAGCCACGATTGCCTTGAAAGCCGGAAACGCGCTGATTGCGGCAGCAAGAGCAGGCTCGCCCGACCGTTTTGCCGCTGCCTTCAGCAGATATGCAGATATGCCGTACATTGCCCGCTTTGGCCTTGGCCGCCATCGCAAGGCACTGCGGCCCAACCGGCGTGCTGCCTTCACCAGATCCATCACGATCCTGATCTCGCGAACCTTCAACGATTACAGGCTCAAGTTTCGGGCAAACTCCATCGACTTCGTCGACTGCCGCGGGACCAGGGTCTATACCCGCATGTTCTTTCTCGGTGGACGAGGCTACAAGCCGGTGATCTGGCGGTTCCGGGGCAACCGCATCATCGATGTGAACGTACAAAGCCTGTGGCTCGGTCAATTGCTGCGCGATTACATCAACGGCAAAATGAAAAAGCACGATGGCGACATCGAAGCCGTCATGCGTGAGATGCGCCGCCGCTGAACGGCCACATCGTCCAGGCGTAGCCGTTTCGTGTGCGAGCCTATCCTTCGCTGTAGGGTCCGGTCGATTTAGGCAGCCATTGGTGCAGACCTGTCAGGCTCAGCCAGTGCCGGCAGGATGACGACGAGCGTCACCGCATGCA
>JABDJG010000153.1 GCA_013002595.1 Hyphomicrobiales bacterium
GGAACCGGTGGAACTGGCGGAACCGGTGGAACTGGTACCGGTGGTGCCGGTGCATCTGGATCAGGCGGCACCGGTGGAACCGGTGGCGACTCTGAAGGCGGCAACGGCCTCGGCGCTGGCTTCGGCCACGGCATCGGCATTGGCCTTGGCAAAGGCAAAGGCGGCGACGGCGGAGACGGCGGCGACGCAACCGGCGGCAACTCCACGGTCGGCCCGGCATATGGCGGCGACGCCTGGGGCGGCGACGCATGGGCCGGCGACGGCGGAGATGGCGGATACGGCGGCATGGCCACGGTCGAAGGTGGTGCCGGTGGAGCCGGCGGCACGTGGGGTTCGAACAATGGTGACGATGGCTTTGTGAACGGTCTGTCACAAGCCTCTGCTGACGCAATTGTCGACACCGACGCGTTCAACCAGAACATCGTGATGGGTGCCAACATTCTCGGCAACCAGGTCGATATGACCGTCGTCGGCGGCAACTTCACCAACACCATTACCGGTGAAGACGACGTCTAAGTCCTAATGTTGCCAGCTAACCACTGAGCAACGGCAATCACGAACTTGCGCGGGCACAAGACCGGCCCAACCTCGGCACCCCGCGCAAGTTCTCTTCCAAAAAAACGACTGTTTTATTGGGGTTGTGGGACTTTTGAAAGGTCATCCGAATGTCTATGGATCCCATCACGGAAACAATCGCTCACTTTATAGGGTTGTTCAATCTGCAGACTGAAGCCAGCCGACTGCGCGCAGACTACCACAGGTTCAAGGCCACCGAGGCCGCCGAGCGCGCCGACGAAGAACTCTCCCATATCCCGCATGGCGCCAAGGCACCGCATCTGCTCGGCGACTTCGATCCGAAAGTGCACTACAAGGCCGAAGCCGACCCGCTGTTGCCGCCGCCAATCCAGCCGCACCTCGAGCTGCCCGAAATCCCGCCGCCGCCCTTGGAAAATTCCCCTCTGTATCGCGAAAACGCGCCCCACAGCCAAGGTGCCGTCGGCGGGGTAGGTGCCACGGGCAACGGACAGCAGCTGACGATTGAGCCGCCACACAGCCTGGCAGCCTTGATCAAGCAGCACATCTTCCTGTCTGATGACGACTATCTCAACATGACCGACATGCAGATCGAGACACTCGATCCAGAACTGGCGCTCATCGCCCTGGCCAAGCTGACCGAGAAGGCCGCTGAACTCGACCGGCTCAACCACGATGTCGATTTGTCGAGCGAAGATGGCATCGGCGACTTCATCCGGCAGACCCGCGATAGCCTGCAGGCCATAGCCGAATATCAAAATGAAGATGCCGACATTTTTGTCGAACACGCTGATGCCATCGACGGAACCTTCGTCAACGGCGAGGCGGTCGCCGAAGCAATCAACCTCCTGGATCACCTGCCCGCCCCATTCTTGCCGCTCGATGAGGAAGACACCGAAGAGGCTCCGCAGTCCTTCGACTACGGCGGCAAGGACGGCTCTGTCGGCAAAGTCGATATCGAACCCATCCACAATCAGGCAAGCGGCGCGGTTGCACTTGCCGAGCCGCTCGATATGGACGGCAAGGTCGTAGTCACCGCCGGCGCCAATCTCATGGTCAACGAGGTTTCACTGGCCAGCACCTCGTTCGTGTCACCGGTCGTTGCGGTCATGGGCGACAGTGTACAGCTCGACGTCATCAGCCAGATAAACGCCTGGCACACCGAAGATCAGGTCGATGATGAGCTCTCGGCCTGGGATACCGGCGACGATGAAACCGAGGCCTACAATGTTGCCGCATTCACTGGCGAATCAACAACACCGGAACCTGGCGCCAGCGACCCCGAAGAGGTCTCGATCTTTCCTTCCACCTGGGCTGTGACCAGCGTGGTCGGCAATGTTGTCTTCATGAACTGGATCGAACAGTACGCCCTGGTCTCCGACAACGACACCGCCGTTATGTCAACCTCCGGGTCGGCCACGATCTCGATGTTGGGCGGCAACAATGCCCTCAACGGCGTCTCGCTTCTCGAATTGGGCAATTACTATGATGTCATCATCATCGATGGTGACTTCCTGCAGGCCAACGTCATCAGCCAGATGAACGTGCTGCTGGACAGCGACAAGCTTTGGTCACCCCCCGGCCTCACCGGCGAGAGCAACGGCAAGGGCAATGGTCCTGGCAAGGACAAGGACAATGGAAATGGCAACGGCAACGGCAACGTGGATTCCGACGGCAACCTGCTGTGGAACCAGGCGGCTATCCACACCATCGGCAAAAAGCAATTTGAAGAATTAACCGAGGAAATGCAGCTTGCGCTTGAGCAGTTGGCCGCCGGCGGCTCCAGCCTGTCGCCCGAATTGCTTGAAAGCGAGCTGTTCGCCGGCCTTGAAGGTCTGCGGGTCCTGCACATCTCCGGCGATCTTCTCGACTTGCAGTACGTCCGCCAGACCAACGTTCTCGGCGATGCCGATCAGATTGCGCTGGTGCAAGAGGGCATTCTTGCAGCATCGGACTCCGAATGGGACATCAGCACCGGCGACAATGCCTTGGTCAACCTGGCCACCATTGTTGATTCCGGCGTGGATTCCACGGTCATGGTCGCAGGCGAACAATACTCCGACGCCCTGCTCTATCAGGCCAACCTCATTTCGGACGAGCCCGCCATTGCCGCAGGCGATCCACTCGCGCTCGCCAATGAGGCCGTAGCGTTCCTTGCCGATGATGTCACTGCCAATCCCGACAACCCGGATGAAGAGCCGCTGGTGTTGGACCCCGAGACGTCGTCTGCCGACGTCATGGAAACGATGCTCGCCTGAGTTCAGTCAACATTAATTGAGGAATTGCCACCATGACGGCAGCACACACCATCTCCATTGACGGAGACACCGGGCCGGTTCGGGCTCGCGCCAACGGCACCGACATTGCAAGCGGCCCGGCCGGCGGCGCAAAGGACACCAGCAAATTTCACAAACGCCTTGGGCCGGTCGATTTTGCCAAAAGCCTCAAGGCGGGTATGCGGGCCGTCAAGACCAACATGCTGGCGGTGATGCTGTTCACCTTTGCCAGCAACCTGCTTGTCCTGGCCATTCCGGTCTATCTGTTCCAGATATCGGACCGGGTGCTGACCAGCCGGTCGGTTGACACGCTAATCATGCTCACCGTCGTCATTGCCGGCGCGGTCATTCTGCAAGCAACCTTCGATGCCATTCGGCGCTTTATCTTGATGCGCACGGCGGTTGAGATCGCCGCTCAGCTCGGCGGACCGATCCTGAGCGCGGCTGCCCGCGCCTCTTTGAACGGCACAGGCCGCGAATATCAGACGCTTGGCGATCTGCAACAGCTCAGGTCGTTTCTGGTCTCCGCCACGCTGCTGTCATTTCTCGATGCGCCGTTTGCGCCGCTCTTCATGCTGGCGATCTTCCTGATTCATCCGCACCTCGGGTTCATTGTTCTTGGCACGGCCGTGTTGCTGCTGATCATCGCCAAGATCAACCAGCGCGTCACCAGCGGGCCGTTCGGCGAAGCCAACAAGCATCAAAGCAAGGCCAATCTTCACCTCGATGCCATGTCGCGGAACTCACAGATCATAAATGCCCTGGCCATGATTCCTGAATCGGTCCGGATCTGGGGCCGTGACACAGCAGCATCGCTGCGCTCTCAGGTCGTCGCCCAGGACCGCAACATCGTCGGCGCCGCGGTCACCAGGGGCGTTCGGCTGCTGACCCAGGTCGCCATGCTCGGTTGGGGTGCTTACCTGGCCATCGGCGGCGAGCTGACCGGCGGTATGGTGATTGCAGCCTCGATCATCGCCGGACGTGCACTGGCGCCCATCGAGGGCGCCATCGAGGGTTGGAACCAGTTCCTCCTGTCGCGTTCAGCCTTCGGCCGCATTTCCAAACTGCTCAAGGCATCACCGCTGAATTTCGAACGGCTTAACCTGCCGCGTCCGGAAGGCCGGCTCGATGTTGAACGGCTGTTGTTTGTGCCGCAAGGCACCAAGCGGGTGGTGCTCAACGGTCTCAGCTTCTCGCTCGATCCCGGCGACAGTCTGGCGATCATCGGCAACTCGGGCGCCGGCAAGACGACGCTCGGCAAGATGCTGGTCGGCTCGATCCTGCCGACATCAGGCAACGTGCGGCTTGACCTGATGGACCTGCGCAACTGGGACCAGCGCCAGTTTGGCGAGAACATCGGCTACCTGCCCCAGGACGTCCAACTGTTTCCCGCATCGATCAAGGACAACATCGCCCGCATGCGCTCTGATGCAACCGACGAACAGATCTTCGAGGCGGCAACCCTGGCCGATGTCCATGAAATGATCTCAACCTTCCCGGAAGGTTATGAAACCATGGTCGGCACCGATGGCACCCCCCTGTCCGGCGGCCAGAAGCAGCGGGTTGCGCTTGCCCGCGCCTTTTTCGGCAATCCCCGGCTGGTGGTGCTGGATGAGCCCAACTCCAATCTCGATACCGCCGGTGACGAAGCCCTGGCGCGCGCTCTCAACCACGCCAAGAAGCACAACATCACCGTCATCTCGATCACCCAGAAACCATCGCTGCTGCGCAACGTCGACAAGATCATGCTGCTTGCCGAGGGCACAATCTCGATGTTCGGCAAACGCAACGATGTCCTCCAGGCGCTGTCCGAGCGCCAGGGCGCCGCTGCCGGCCAGCTTAGCTAAGGAGAACGACTATGAACGATATAGTGAAGCTGAACGATCTTGAGTGGTACCGCGACGTCCCCAGGTCAATTCGCAAGCAGACTGTCATAGGGGTGATGCTTCTGGTGGGCGCCTTTGGCGGCTTCGGCTACTGGTCGTTTACCGCACCGCTCGCTGCGGCGGTGATATCCCAGGGCAGTTTCGTTGCCACCGGCGAGAACAAGAAGGTGCAGCACCTTGAAGGCGGTATCATCCGCAAGATCCTGGTCCAGGAAGGTGACCACGTGAAGGCCGGTCAGGCGATCGTCCTGCTCGATGAGACCGCCGCACTCGCCAACGAGCGCCAGCTGATCCTGCGCCGCGCCAGGCTTGAAGCCATCAACGCCCGTCTGCAGGCTGAAGCCAACGACCTGGAGGACATCGATTTTCCCAAGCATCTGACCGATATGCGTGCAGACCCCGCCATTGCAGCGATAATCGACGGGCAGGTTGCCAACTTCCGCTCCTCCCGGGCCAAGCTGCAAAGCGACCTGCAGCTGTTCGTCAGCAATACGGAATCGCTGAAACACCGCGCTCATGGTTATGACCAGCAGCGCCTGTCAATGGGGCGCCAGCTTGGTTTCCTGCGTGAAGAACACGCCGCCAAGGCAAAGCTGCTCAAACAGGGCCTGATCCGGCGCACCGAGGTCAACGCCATCAAGCGCGCCATGGCGGACGCCGAGGGCCAGATTGGCCGCCTGACGTCCGAGGTCGCCGAAACCAGGTCGCAGATCAAGAAGCACCAGGAACAGATCGCCCAGACCATGGCCAGCTACCGCCAGACCGCACTGGATGAGACCTTGAGCATCCAGGCCGAACTCGACAGCGTGCGCGAACAGACCCGCAGCGCCGCCAACATTTTGAAGCGCGCCTCGATACTGGCGCCGGTTTCCGGCACCATCGTCAAGCTGCACTATCACACCGCCGGCGGTGTCATCGAAAGCGGCAAGACCATCGCCGAGATCCTGCCGACCGGCGTGCCGCTGATCATCGAAGCACAGGTTTCGCGCACCGACATCGACAGCGTTCACATCGGCCAGGACGCCATCGTGCGTCTGACGTCATTGAACCAGCGCACCACGCCGGTGCTCAATGGCGAGGTCTATTATGTCTCGGCAGATGCGCTGGCCGACAAAAAGAGCGGTATCGAGCGCGAGATCTACCTGGCTCGCGTCAGCCTGTCCGGCAAGGAACTCAGGCGCGTCTACGGCTTTGCCCCGACCCCGGGCATGCCGGCGGAAATCATGATCCAGACCGCCGAGCGCACATTCTTTGACTATCTCAGCAAACCGATCGTGGACAGCATGAACCGCGCCTTCCGCGAACAATAATCCATGGTGGACCTAGAGCGGTTCACAGTTATATTGAATCATTTGACCGGGCTTTCGCGCCCGCTGGACGTCGTTACAGCCCACTTATGGTCGGCCAGACCACGGCGTGGACTGGGAACTAGCCAGCAAACGCGAGAACCCGTCCGTCGTGTCGAAGACGCGCTTTCAGCAAGATGGTGGACCAAATCGGACCATCGGACGTCGTTACGAAACTTGCCCGATGCACCACATCGCGCTGCGTTCCGTAACTAGCCGAGTGAACCGATTTGGACCATCAAATGGTTCAATATAACTGTGAACCGCTCTAGATCGGTTTCGAGATTGAATTACGCATATCCAGCATAGCGGATATAGTTCTGGCACTCTGCTGGCGATATTTGATTGAGGATTTCTCCGACTTTGTCCCACAGGGCATCGACGGTTCGTTGTGC
>JABDJG010000071.1 GCA_013002595.1 Hyphomicrobiales bacterium
AAGGCTCGATCGAGACCGTCATCAAGGCGATGCGCGCCGGCGCCGGTGATTTCGTCGTCAAGCCGGTCAGCCCGGAACGCCTGAAAGTATCCATTCAGAACCTTTTGAAGGTCAACGCGCTCACCGAAGAGGTCAAGCGCCTCAACAAGAAGGTCGGCGGTGCGCTGACCTTTGATGATCTGATTGCCGCAAGCGCCGGCATGACCAACGTCATCAAGCTGGGGCGCCGCGGCGCCCAGTCCAACATCCCGATCCTCATCGAAGGCGAATCAGGTGTCGGCAAGGAGATGGTTGCAAGGGCCATGCAGGGCGAGAGTGATCGCAGCGGAAAACCGTTTGTTGCCGTCAACTGCGGCGCGATACCGGAAAACCTGGTCGAAAGTACGCTGTTTGGCCACGAAAAAGGCTCCTTTACCGGCGCCACCGCCAAGCATATCGGCAAATTTCAGGAAGCTGACGGCGGCACGCTGTTCCTCGATGAAGTGGCCGAGCTGCCGCTCGAAATGCAGGTCAAGCTGCTGCGCGCGATCCAGGAAGGCGAGGTCGACCCGGTCGGCTCACGCAAGCCGGTGAAGGTCAATATCCGGCTGATTTCGGCCACAAACCGCGACATGATCGAGATGGTCAAACAAGGCCAGTTCCGCGAGGATCTTTACTACCGCCTCAATGTTTTCCCGGTCATGGTGCCACCGCTGCGCGAGCGCACCGACGACATCGCCGGCCTGGTCGAGCATTTCATCACCCGCTTTGCCGCCGAAGAGGGTCGAAAGGTTCGCGGCATTACCCGCCAGGCTGCAGAAATGCTGACAAAATACCAATGGCCAGGCAATGTCCGCCAGCTTGAAAACACGGTTTTCCGGGCCATTGTCCTGTGCGAAGGCGATGTCCTGACGGTCGACGATTTTCCGCAGATTGCCGCACTTGTCGACGGCTACGAGGTATCGATTCCCGCCGCCCCCGTACAGGAAGCAAAAGACAACCTGCCCAGTGGCCATGACGCCATCATCGGCATCGACAACATACCGGTTCAGTCAGCCGGCGCAGAGGTGTCCGACGGCATGGCGCTCGGCATTCCAGCCGTCACCGATGGCGGCCACATCCGCCGCCTCGACGATGTCGAGGCCGATATGATCCGTCTGGCGCTCAACCGCTACCGCGGGCAGATGTCACAGGTTGCCCGCAAATTGGGCATCGGACGGTCAACACTTTACCGTAAAATGAGAGATCTCGGCCTGGAGGCAAAGGGCCAGTAAATCCGGAGAATGTGACCTATATGTCACCCAGCTTGGGTTGCAACGTCACACTCAAAAAGTTAGGGTGCCGCGGTATCCGGGGAAGTATCAACATGTCCAAAGTAAACAAGTTTCTGTTCTCGGCGCTGGCCATATCGGTTGCATCATCCGGTATTGCATATGCCGAAACTCAGGAACGCACCTTTCGCAACGCCAAGAAGAAACCCACGATCTCGCGCAGCGGCCAGATCGGCAGCAACTTCACCTTTTGGGGATCTGGCTGGGGTTCTGGCTGGAACCGCAACAGGTCGAGCTTTGGCGAATTGCCCGTCAACCCGGATGGGGATACCAGCGTAAAAATTTATACATATGCGCCGGACCGGCTCCACGCGCTGGCCGACCGCAACGCCAAACAGCCCGAGCAGGCACGCCCGGTGTTTGCTACAGATGCTCCGGCGGACTACGACCCGACCCCGGCCGAGCTGCGCGGGACAAAGCTCGACGACAGCCTGGCCCAGACAATCTTCGATCATCTCAAAGCCGGCCAGGCCGGCATCAAGGTCACCAAGAAACAGCGCAGCGCCATTACCGAGTTTTATCGCAAGCGCGGCTACAAGGCCGTGTGGACATCGATGGACGGCCTGGAAGATGGCGCCCATTTGATCCTTGACGTTCTGCGCCAGGCCGACACCGAAGGTCTCCAGGTCAGTGACTACAAGGTGCCTGAACTGGCCCGGACCGAAGACAACATCGCAGCCATCGAATCCGATCTTGGTGCGCTGGCCCGCCTCGACATTCAGCTCACCGCGCTCGCCGTGCGGTATGCCCAGCATGCCTCAGGCGGCCGCGTGGTCGCCAACCGGTTGAGCGGCTACCACGACCTCAAGCCGCCAAGGGTGGCCGCTGCGACAGCGCTCACGAGGCTTGCCGAAACCGACCAGCCAGACGAGTACCTGCAATCGCTGCATCCACGCCACCCGTCATACGCCAGGCTCAAGGCTGCCTTGAAAGAGGTGCGTTCCTCCACCCAGATGGTCGAGGTGGTCGAGCCGATCCCGGCTGGCCCGACGATCAGGCCGGGGCAGTACGATGAACGTATTCCGGCAATCCGCAAAAGGCTGATCAAGGATGGCCACCTGGAAGCCCGCAATGTTGAGATTATTCCGACCACCGGTCAGGAGATTCCCGGCGCCGAGCCAGCCGTGATCACCGATAACGTGGATGGCGACAGCCTGACCGATGAGGCGGTCTACCAGGACGAGTTGATCGAGGCGGTAAAGGATTTCCAGCGCACCGCCGGCCTGAAACCGGACGGCATTATCGGCCGCCGCACCATCAGCGCGTTCAACGGCCAGGCAGAAAAGCATTTCGACAAGGCGGCCCGCATTGTCGCCAACATGGAACGGCTGCGCTGGCTGCCACGCTATCTCGGCTCCAGCTATGTGTTTGTCAATCAGGCGTCCTACAAGCTTCGGGTTATGAGGGATGGCCGCGAAGTCTGGCGCACCAAGGTCATTGTCGGCAAGCCGAGCAATCAAACCTCGTTTTTCAGCGACGAGATGGAAACCGTGGTGTTCAACCCCTATTGGGGCGTGCCGCAATCCATCATCACCAAGGAGATGCTGCCCAAGTTGGTGAACGATCCTGGCTACCTCGACCGCCTCGGCTATGAGGTCTATTCAGGCTCCGGTCAGCGGACCAGTTCATACAACATCGACTGGTGGAACTATTACGGCCAGGCTCCCGTCGCCGTGCGCCAGCCGCCGGGCAACGGTAACGCCCTGGGCAGGATCAAGTTCCTGTTTCCCAACAAGCACGCGATCTACCTGCATGACACGCCAACCAAGAAACTGTTCAATCGCGAAAATCGGGCCTACAGCCATGGCTGCGTGCGCGTTCAGGACCCGACCAAGCTGGCCGAAGCGGTCCTTGGCTGGGATCAAAACCGCATTGCCTCGAGAATCTCGACGGGCAGAAATCAGAAAGTGACACTGAAGACCAAGGTTCCGGTACATCTGACGTATTTTACGGCCTGGCCAGATGCCGCCGGGTCAGTTGATTACCATAAAGATGTGTACGGCCGCGACCGGCGTCTGGAGCTGGCATTCCAGGCAACATCGGCGACTTTCCGCTGATTTTCGCGTCTTATGTCGCCTGATAATCCCTTAATCTCACATTAAGCATATTGAGTCATAATCATTTGATTAAATTGCTGCCTAATCGTGGCCGCATTCTTGTGGGAACTCCCTTTGTAGTGTAATCCTGTTTGGGTTAGTGGGATTGAAATGCAGGGGGATATGTTAGGGGATCCGGGATCACTCCGGTTTGTGAGTATATGCGTTGGTGCAGGTTCTTCACCGAATACCCAATCATGTCCAAATTGACGGTTATGAGACCAGGTTTGAAACTGGCTGCGGTGGTCTTTGTGGCTGCGTCATGGATGGCGTGGTCGGCTTTGTCGTCCGCCGCAATTGCCGGCGAAGTTCGGACATTGTCTCTTTATCAGGTTCACACCAAGGAAAGCCTGACGGTCACCTACAAAAAGAACGGCCGCTATATTCCATCGGCCATGAAAAAGCTCAACCATATCCTGCGTGACTGGCGCCGCGATGCCACCATCAAAATCGATCCCAAGACGATTGATCTGATGTGGGAGCTGCATGCGGATCTCGGCTCAAGAAAGCCGATCCATATTATCAGTGGTTATCGCTCGTCAAAGACCAACGCCATGCTCAAGCGCATCGGCCGCCGGGTTGCCCGCCGCAGCCGGCACATCAAGGGCCAGGCGATCGACATGTATTTCCCCGACGTTCCGACGTCAAAGGTGCGCGGCAGCGCACTGGTCCGCAAGGTCGGCGGTGTCGGGTATTATCCGCGCTCCGGCAAAAACGGCTTTGTCCACATCGACACCGGTACCGTGCGCCACTGGCCGCGCGTCAGCAAGACCCGCCTGGCAAAGATTCAACGCACCTACCGCAAGACCGTAGGCGCCCGCCGTTACTCCAAGAAGCAGCCGGTCATGGTCGCTTCAGCCACCACCAAGAAGGGTCCGGTCAGCATAACGCCCAAGGTTCTTGGCAAACCGTTTACCCTGGCCAGCACGCGCGTGCCCAAGCCGCGCAACCGCCCGATGGAAGTTATCGTGCTTGCCGCAGCCACTGTACAGGTCACACCCGCTTCGGCGCCGGTCCCGTCCAGGAACTTCAGTGATACAGCCCCAAGGCTTGCCGACATGGCATCACTGGTCACCGCGACCACAACGCCTGCTCCTGAACATCAGCGCTCGAACATTTCCGCCAAGGGCAGCCTGGCAAAATCCATACTCAACGGTACCGAAGAAACCACGCCCACCATTCGCCCGCTGCTGGCAGCCAAGAAACAACAGAACGAAGAGCTCGACAGCTGGTGGCCCCTGCAGCTGCTGGCTACCGCCGACAGCCTGTTTCGCCGCGACGGCACACCACAACCCTTTGAGCGTGACGACAGCGGAAAGACTGTCCTGACCGATGACGACGCCATCGCGCTCAAAAGCGTGATTGCCTCGATGGCGCCCGGCAATGAGATCAGAGTCGAAGCCGCCAATCCGGTGCAGGCCAGTGCCGTTTCCGGCAAGGCCGACAAGTTGCAGGTCAACCGCGCCGGCAAAAGCGATCTTTTGATGCATGCGCCGATCACCCTGCTCAAGCGCCAGACATCGAGCGCCGCCCAGGCAAAAGGCGATAACATCGCCCAGCTCGACGCCCGCGCCGAAGCAATCCTGCAAAGCATTGAAAAGCCGATCAGCTTCGAATAATTCTTCGGCACCGAATGAATACAAAAAGGCCGCCCTCACCAGGGCGGCCTATTTCGTTTGCGTAGCGTAGTGCTTGATGTGAATCGGCACCGGCCCGCTCGCCCGCCCAACCACCCGATACGAAGGTACCGTATGGGCGGGGGAGCGGGCCGATCAAATGCAAGACGCTCTTATGCCTGCTGCGCGGCCGCCGGCGCCTCTTCTAGATCGGGCGCCATGCCCAAAGCATGCATGTATAGCGACAGGAGCGCTTCTTCTTCTTCGCGCTCGGCATGATCCTTCTTGCGCACGGAAATCACCTTGCGCAGGATCTTGGTGTCGAAGCCGTTCGCCTTGGCCTCGGCGTAGACTTCCTTGATATCAGCCGCGATGGTCTTTTTTTCTTCTTCAAGGCGCTCGATGCGCTCCACCAGGCCCCTTAGCTGACCCTGGGCAAATGCGGTTTTGGTTTCCATAATTAATATTCGTTCCCTGTGTTTTGTGAATGTGGTGACTGTTAATCGTGTGGCCGGTTCTGCTCATAGGCAGCTTGCTGGTCCGGTGTCGCATCGCTCTGGTGTTTGGCCTTCCACTCCGAATAGGGCATGCCGTAAACGATCTCGCGGGCTTCATCCTTGGTCATCTCGATGCCCTGGCCCTGGGCCGCGTCGGCATACCAGTTCGACAGGCAATTGCGGCAAAAGCCAGCCAGGTTCATCATGTCGATATTCTGTACATCCTTGCGTTCGCGCAGATGCGATACCAGGCGCCTGAACGCGGCAGCCTCCAGTTCGGTGCGGGTTTTGTCATCCATCTTTTCGATCTCCAAACAATCAAACGTCAGCTACTGAGTTGTTCATGCAGCTGCGGCAGTTCAATGATGCCCGGCAGAATTTGTGCCAGCCGCGCGCACCATTCTGCTACGCCGGCATCATCACCGATCAGATCCTGACGCACTTCCAGCAATGCGCTGGCAATCCCCCGGTGCGTGCCATGCACATCGACCGTGTCACCGGGCAGGCCGCCACGATAGGGCTCGTTGTCGCCGACCACCAGATACGGGTCCGCGCTGAGCGCTTCAACCATTGCGTCCGAAAACCGCCGGTCACGCGCGTCCCATAGCAGACCGGCATGCCACGGCCGCGGCGTTCCTTTCCACATTGGGGTAAAGCTGTGGATCGACAACAGAGCAGGCACCACGCCGCTCTCAAACGCCTCATCGATCAATGAGGCGATTTCGTCATGATACGGCTGATAGTAGGCAGCGATCCTGTGCTGGCGCTCGCTGTCATCGATTTCGGCGTTGCCCGGCACGACAAATCCGTCCGACAGCCGCATGATCAATGTCGGATCATCCAGCCCGCGGTTCGGGTCAATCAGCAATCTGGAGAATTTCGTCAGGACCGCCGGCACGCCAAGTTTCTTCGCCAGTTGCCGCGTCAGCCCGTCGACGCCGATATCATAGGCAATATGGCGCTGCAGTTCCGAGGGCGGCAGGCCGAGTGAGCCATACTTTTCCGGAAATCCGTTGCAGGCATGATCGCAAATCAGGATCAGCCCCTTGCTCAAATCGCCGACGACGACTTCGTGCCACACAAAGCCGTCATCGGCAGTCTTGAACCCGGCGCCGGCCGGCTGGTTCTGTACAGTGCTATCCAGCATGGGTATGACTATAGATTGAGGTGGCTTGAGCTACCAGCGGCAGCTGCCTAAAAGTGCAGGGTCAGGATGCATTAATTTCATGCAATTCTGTTTGACCATGAGGGCTCGAATGCTGGTAAACAATCGCAAGACAAGGCTTTGTGCCTTGTCGAGCATTGTTTGCCTGCAGGCGGGCCCTCAGGGTCAAACCCTAAGGGCGCGTCAGATTTGCCTGCTGAGTGCGTTAGACAGGCTTGAAAACCGGGCGGTATCTTGCGCCTGTCTGCCTGCTCAACAGGCAAATCTGCCGCGCAGAATGGATGAAATTAATGGGGCCTGACCCTACATAAGTGGTTGATAATCATCTGTTCAGCGACAGGGTATATCCTGATCAATCAAACGTGTCAGGTGTTGTGACGCATTGCCGATTGGACGACATTGAGTATAAAATTCATCTGGCAAAACGGACAACGCGCCAAGGCATGAATTGGCGGCTGAATTGCGGGTTAGGGAATGGTATGTATGATTCGAGTCTAATTGGGACAGCGGCGTCACAGATGTTTCGCAAACTATGCATAAACTTGGCGGTATTGGTCGTGGCGATGGCCTATGCCAATATCGCAAAGGCCGATTTGAAACTGTGCAACAACACCACCAACCGTGTCGGGGTTGCACTGGGCTACAAGGACCTGCAGGGCTGGGCAAGCGAGGGCTGGTGGAACATCGGGCCGAATGCCTGCGAGACATTGCTGAAAGGCCCCTTGATTGCCCGCTACTATTATATTTTCGCCGTCGACTACGACAAGGGCGGGTCCTGGGGCGGCAAGGCCATGATGTGCACCCGTGACAAGCTGTTCACGATCCGCAAGATCGACAACTGTGTGGAACGCGGCTACCAGAAGACCGGCTTCTTTGAGGTCGACACGGGCGAGGAGCTGGATTGGTCGGTTTCGCTATCGGGCGAAAAGACATCACAGAAAACCACCCAGTGAAACGCAACAGAAATGTAAAAATCATAGCGACGGTCGGGCCCGCCTCGTCATCTGCCGAGATGATCGAGAAGCTGTTCCATGCCGGTGTTGATGTGTTTCGCATCAACATGAGCCATTCCGACCACCCGGCCTTGCGTGATCGCCATGACATTATCCGCCGGCTGGAGACCGAACACGACCGGCCGATCGGTATCCTGGTCGATTTGCAGGGCCCCAAGCTGCGCATCGGCACCTTCAAGCAGGATCAGATCACCATCAAGGCGAACGACACATTCGTGCTCGATGACATTGCCGATCCCGGCGACCGGACCCGGGTACACCTGCCCCACCCGGAGATTTTCGATGCCGTCGAAGCCGGTGACCATCTGCTGCTCAATGACGGCCGCGTCCGTCTGGAAATCACCGCGGTCAAATCGGGCCGGATCGAGACCAGGGTCATTTTCGGCGGCGATCTGTCGGCCCGCAAGGGCGTCAACCTGCCGGATACCATCGTGCCGCTGGCCGCGCTGACCGAAAAGGACCGCGCCGATCTGGAGTACGCCTGCGATCTCGGCATCGACTGGATCGCCATGTCGTTTGTGCAGCGCCCGGAAGATATCGCCGAAGGGCGCAAATTGGTCCGCGGCCGCGCCGGCGTCATGGCCAAGATCGAAAAGCCCTCCGCCCTGAAGGAACTCGATGCCATCATCTCCATGGCCGACAGCATCATGGTGGCGCGCGGCGACCTCGGTGTCGAATTGCCGCTCGAGGCCGTGCCAGGTTGGCAAAAGACCATGACCAAGGCCGCCCGCCGCGCCGGCAAGCCGGTTGTCGTGGCCACCCAGATGCTCGAATCGATGATCGAGGAACCGGTGCCGACCCGCGCCGAGGTCTCTGACGTCGCCAATGCGGTCTTTGACGGCGCTGATGCCGTCATGCTGTCGGCCGAATCTGCCGCCGGCGCCTGGCCGGAAGAAGCCGTCGCCATGATGGACCGCATCGCCCAGTCGGTTGAACACAACCGGGATCACCGCGGGCTCATCCACGCCAAGGATGCCATTCCCGAGCCAACCAGCGCCGATGCCATCTCTGCCGCCGCCCGCACGGTCGCGGAAACGCTCAAGCTGGCCGCCATCGTGTGTTATACCGGCTCCGGCTCGACCGGTCTGAGGGTCTCGCGCGAGCGCCCGGAGGTGCCTATCCTTGCACTGTCTCCAATTCCGGCAACCAGCCGGCGCCTGTCGCTGGTCTGGGGCCTGCATTGTGTGCTGACCGAAGATGCCAACGATCTCGATGACATGGTCTCGCGCGCCTGCCGGATTGCCCTGGAGACCGGCTTTGCCCAACCGGGTGAGCGCATCATCATCACCGCCGGCGTCCCGCTCGGCACCCCCGGCGCCACCAACATGCTGCGCATCGCCTACGTCGGCCAGTTC
>JABDJG010000161.1 GCA_013002595.1 Hyphomicrobiales bacterium
AGCGGCAGTTGGGCATTGCCCGGCCCGAACAGTTCACCGCGGCCGCAGGTGAGCAATTCTTCGTAGTCAAAGCTTGATTTGCGCTCAGCCATCGGCCTTGGACCCCCTCCTCATTCGCGATCCTGCCGACGGTTTGTCCAGCCGGTCGCGTGTTGTTTTCTGCGAAGCGTTATCCGGTACGCAGGCCGCAAAGGTCAAGTGACAAATCATTACCTACCGGGAGAATATCGACGATCATGCACGACCAGAAAGCGACTTTCCGGCGCTTTATTGGTATTTGCCGCCGACCGACAAATTTTGTATTTTAAATTCTGAAGCTACCGGTTAGTACCGGATTAAATGGAGTTGGAGACAGTCAGATGGCACCTGGCAGATTGGCACGATTTGAAGAAAAGCTCAGGGGCTCCGGCCTAAGACCGACTCGCCAGCGACTGGCGCTGGCCGAATTGTTATTTTCCAAAGGCGACCGGCACGTTACAGCCGAGGCGCTGCATGCTGAAGCCGTAACGGCCAATGTGCCGGTTTCGCTTGCGACAATCTATAACGCCCTCAATCAATTCACCGGTGCAGGGTTACTGCGCGAGGTGGCGATTGAAGGCCAGAAAACCTATTTCGACACCAACACATCGAGCCATCATCATTTCTATGTGGAAAGCGAAGAGTGCCTGCTGGATATACCCGATGGCAACCTGCGTGTCGTCGGCCTGCCTGAGACACCGCAAGGCAAGCAAATTGACCGCATCGATGTCATCGTGCGGTTGCGCGACATTTGACTACAATTTCTGCGTAGAAGACCCTACGGCTTGACGCGTTCGCCTGGGTAGACGCCCCATAACATCGCCTGTTCGATATAGCCGTCATAGTCGGATACGGTCACGCGGCACCATTTGCCGTCGCAGGACCTTACGCGCCCGACCACACCGCCGGCGACCAGCGCGACTTTACCGGAAGCCGCCGAAGGCTCATCAAGCAATGGTACGTTGTTGTTCTTGCGCCAAGGCGCAACCATCACTGTGCGGCGGCCAGCCAGAAGGCTTTGATAGATCCAACCCTCCTCACCGTCGCTATCACGGACACGGCGCCAATGTTCGAACTCGGCAATGATCTCGACCGGCAATTCCTTGCGTGTAAAGACCCAGGATACATCGTGCTGGCTCGACGGCCCGCGACGCACATTAACCCGATCTGTTTTCAGGCTAACAAACCTTGGCAGCGGCAATCCGCTTTTACCAAGACTGCGGTCCGGCAATCGCGAGGTCGATCCGGTTATTTCGCCAGCAGCGGTTGCACCACCCGCGGTCGCGTCCGATCGCGCGCCCAAAATCGCATAAGCAATGCCCGCCAGTACAACCAGGCCGGCAACACCCATTGCAACTGCACTCAAACGATATCGAATTGTCGTCGGTCTCGACATTAGATCGATCAAATCCCCTCACTTGTCCGAGCAAAGCGAACAAGTTCTCCGCATTGAATATGTGCCTGAAAATTGCAACTCCATCAAGCGTATTTATCCTTGTGCATTTTGCCGCCAGCCATGATTAGACAACCAACGGTTTACAACCAGACTGACGAGACATAAACAGGGCGGCGTGATAGAAGCTATGGTCAACATAACCGCTGCGTTTTGCCACGCAGCTGATGCCCGTCAGCTATAATGTTAAATCACTGTCATTACAGGGTTAAAATAACCTAAATCGTACGGTGGGTTGGGAGATTGTTTCATGTCGAAGCGTAAGCCGTTGGTCATTGTCACACGTAGACTACCTGACGTTGTCGAGACGCGGATGCGCGAACTGTTCGACACCAGACTCAACGAGACCGATCGCGCCATGACGCAAGCCGAGCTCACCGAAGCGGTCAAAACCGCCGAAGTTCTTGTGCCGACAGTCACCGATCGAATCGACAAAGGTCTAATCATGCAGGCTGGCGAGCAACTCAAGCTGATCGCAAACTTTGGCACAGGTGTCGACAACATCGATGTTGAGACGGCAATTCATCGCGGCATCATCGTGACAAATACGCCCGGTGTACTGACCGAAGACACCGCCGACATGACTATGGCGCTGATCCTTGCCGTTGCGCGACGGGTCATAGAGGGGGCTGACGTCATCGGTGATGACAATGTGTGGCAAGGCTGGTCGCCGACCTGGATGCTCGGGCACCGTATCTACGGCAAGCGGCTCGGCATCATCGGCATGGGCCGGATCGGCCAGGCTGTTGCCCGGCGGGCAAAGGCATTCGGGCTGCAAATCCACTATCACAACCGCAAGCATGTTCACCCCAGCATTGAAGAAGAACTTGAGGCAACGTACTGGGAAAGCCTCGATCAGATGCTGGCGCGCATGGATATCATTTCAGTCAACTGCCCACATACGCCAGGAACTTTTCATCTGCTGTCGGCGCGGCGGTTAAAACTGCTCAAGCCGCAAGCCATTGTGATCAACACCGCGCGCGGTGAAATAATCGATGAAAACGCGCTGGCGCGTATGCTCGATGCAGATGAGTTGGGCGGGGTCGGGCTCGATGTGTTCGAGCACGAACCGGCGGTCAATCCCCGGCTGCTCAAGCAGAAGAAAGCCGTGCTGTTGCCGCATATGGGATCTGCCACCATCGAAGGCCGTGTCGACATGGGTGAGAAGGTCCTGATCAACATCAAGACATTCGTTGACGGGCATACTCCACCGGACCGCGTGATCCCGGCGATGCTGTAACACAAAAAAGGCGCGCCGATCCGGGCGCGCCTTTGTTATTTCGAGATGCCGGCGGCTTACTCGCCGGCATCTTCCTTTTTCTCGGAGATGTCTTCGCCGGTTTCCTGGTCAACAGCCTTCATTGACAGGCGGACCTTGCCGCGGTTGTCGATGCCGACCAGTTTGACTTTGACCTCATCACCTTCGTTGATGACGTCGGTCACCTTGTTGACGCGCTGCGGCGCCAGTTCGGAAATGTGAACGAGGCCGTCCCTTGGGCCGAAGAAATTCACAAAGGCGCCGAAATCGACAACCTTGACGACCTTGCCTTCATAGATGACACCTACTTCAGGCTCGGCGACGATCGAGTTGATCCATTTAAGCGCCGCTTCAATCGACTCGCCTGATGACGAAGCAACCTTGATGGTGCCGTCATCGGAGATATCGACCTTGGCGCCGGTCTTTTCAACGATCTCGCGGATCACCTTACCGCCCGAGCCAATGACTTCACGGATCTTGTCGACCGGAATGTTGATGGTCTCGATGCGCGGTGCATATTCACCAAGGGACGGACGGGCCTCGGTCAGTGCATCTGACATGCATCCCAAAATGTGCATACGGCCGTCTTTCGCCTGGAACAGTGCGGTGCGCATAATCTCTTCGGTGATGCCGGTGATCTTGATGTCCATCCGCAAGGAGGTAATACCTTCTTCGGTACCGGCAACCTTGAAGTCCATGTCGCCGAGATGATCTTCGTCACCAAGGATATCGGACAGAACCGCGAACTTGTCGCCTTCCAGGATCAAACCCATGGCAATGCCGGCGACCGGCCTGCGCAACGGCACACCGGCATCCATCAGGGCAAGCGATGTGCCGCAAACGGTTGCCATTGAGGACGAACCGTTCGATTCGGTGATCTCGGAGACAACCCGGATGGTGTAGGGGAAGGTATCATTGCCCGGCATCATCGGACGCATGGCCCGCCAGGCAAGCTTGCCGTGACCAACTTCGCGGCGGCCGGTAAAGCCGACGCGGCCAGTTTCACCAACCGAGAACGGGGGGAAGTTGTAGTGCAGCAGGAAGTTTTCCTTATACGTGCCTTCGAGGGCATCGACGAACTGCTCATCATCACCGGTACCAAGCGTGGTGACAACCAGCGCCTGGGTTTCGCCGCGCGTGAACAGGGCCGACCCGTGGGTACGCGGCAGGACGCCGGCTTCACACACGATCTGGCGAACGTCGGCAAGCCCGCGGCCGTCGATCCGTGAACCGGTGTCGAGGATGCTGCCGCGCACGATGTCTTTTTCAATCGTCTTGAAGGCACCGCCGACCGCTTGCGGGCTGGCGGCATCTTCATCGTCTTCATCACACAAAGCCTCAACGGCCTTGTCCTTTGCGGTGGCCAGCGCCTCGACCCGCTCTTCTTTCGTCGGGATGGCGTAGGCGGCCTTGACGTCTGCCTCGACCAGTTCTCCAACCTTGGCAACCATTTCCGAATTGTCCTCGGCAACATGATCGCGCGGCTCGCGGGCAGCGCTTTCGGCCAGCCGGATGATCGCATCGATGACCGGCTGGAAGCTGGCATGGCCTTGCATGACCGCCGCCAGCATGGTGTCTTCGCTCAGTTCCTTGGCTTCGGACTCAACCATCAACACCGCATCGGACGTGCCGGCGATTACAAGGTCCAAATCGCTTTCCTTGACCTGATCGAGCGTCGGGTTGATGATGAATTCGCCGTCGATCATGCCAACGCGGGCACCGCCGATCGGGCCCATGAAGGGAACGCCGGACAGCGTCAGGGCAGCCGAGGTGGCGACCATGGCGAGAATATCGGAGTCATTTTCCAGATCGTGCGACAAGACCGAGATGATCACCTGGGTCTCATTCTTGTAACCCTTGGCGAACAGGGGCCGGATCGGCCGGTCGATGAGGCGGCAAACGAGCGTTTCCTTTTCGCTCGGCCGGCCTTCGCGTTTAAAAAAGCCGCCTGGGATTTTACCGGCGGCGTAGGTCTTTTCCTGATAGTTTACCGTCAACGGGAAGAAATCGAGGCCCGGTTTCGGGGAACGGTCGGATACGACTGTTGCAATTACAGTGGTCTCGCCATAAGTGGCAAGTACGGCGCCATCAGCCTGACGGGCCATGCGGCCTGTTTCCAGCCGTAAGGGCCTACCGGCCCATTCAAGTTCTTCGACATGAATGTCAAACATTGTATTTCCTTTATGTGCCCTTTACCGCCTGTCTAGTGTGGCAGCATCCCCGTATGGGCTAAAATCAGATCCGGCCCCATTGCCGGATCCCGTTTCGTGGGGAATACGGGCAGCGTTTTCATGCGGCTGCCCGTGCGTTGTTTTACTTACCTGCGGATACCGAGACGCTTGATCAGGTCGCGATAGCGCGTATCATCCCCGGCCTTGACGTAGTCAAGCAGCTTGCGGCGCTGTGAAACCATTTTCAAAAGGCCGCGGCGGGAATGATTGTCTTTTTTGTGTGTCTGGAAATGCTCGGTCAGATTCTTGATCCGTTCGGTCAGGATCGCAACCTGTACTTCGGGTGAACCAGTGTCATCCTTGGTCGTGGCATATTCCTTGATGAGCGCTTCTTTGCGCTCAGGCGTAATCGACATCGGGTGTACTCCTTCAAATTGCGCCCGGTTCGGGGCTTCAGTTCAAATTGAAGACACGCTTTGATTTAAGGAGACCGCCTTCGATCACTGCAATGGCAACAGGTTTGCCCTGCCACATCACGAGGACCGGATCTTGCTCGATGGGCGCATCGCGCCCGCGCATGATGACGGATTGTCCTTGCTTCAAACGTGCCGCCTGTGAGCTGTCAACGGCCAGCGCCGGGATGTCGTCCAGCGCGGTCTCAACAGGGCACAGAATGCTTTCCAGCCCCTCAGGGCCGGCGCCTTTATGGCTCAACTCTTTCAACTTATCCAGCGAAATCATGTCGCTGTCTGAAAATGGTCCGACATGGGTACGGCGCAGTTTGACGACATGCCCGAAACATCCAAGCTGACGCCCCATATCGCGGGCCAGCGCGCGCACATAGGTTCCCTTACCGCAATCGGCGGCGAAAACCGCGTGATCTTCGTCAGGGGACTCAATCAGACGTAAATCTTCGATTTCAACATGGCGGGGTGCAAGATCGACATTTTCACCATCACGCGCCAGATCGTAAGCCCTTTTGCCGTTTACCTTAAGTGCGGAATATTGCGGCGGCACCTGATCGATCATACCGACATAGTCGTTCAGGATCTTGGTAATTTCGTCCCTGGCCGGGCGCGTGTCGCACTTTTGGGTAACCACGCCTTCGGCATCATCGGTATCTCGCTCCTGGCCCCACCTGACCGTAAATTCATAGGTCTTGGCGCCGTCCATGACATAGGGGACAGTCTTCGTTGCCTCGCCAAGGGCGATCGGCAAAAGACCACTGGCCAACGGGTCTAGCGTGCCGGCGTGACCGGCCTTCTGGGCGTTGAACACTCCGCGTACGACGCTGACCGCCTTGGTTGAACCAAGTCCTACAGGCTTGTCCAGAATCACCCAGCCGTTCACCGGATTGCCACGTTTTCTGCGGGCCAACTTTACAGTCTCCGTTCAGGACGCCGTGCCGGCATCTTCATCGCCGGAATCTTTTGCAAAGTCGCGGGCAACGGAAGGATCGCGCAATATTGCATCAATGCGGCCGGCCTCATCCAGCACCGTATCAATGACAAAGCGAACTTCCGGTGTGAACTTCAGTTTCAGTTTCGGCGCCAGAAGCCCGCGAATATGGCGCCTGTGACGATTGAGAGCTTCCAGCAGTTCACTCTCCTTGCCGCCCATCAACGGCCGGACATAGGCTGTCGCAATCTTGAGGTCCGGCGACGGCTTGACTTCAAGCACTGTCAGGCTGGTGCGCTCGATGACCGGGTCATGGATATTGCTCCGGCTGAACACCTGGGCAAGCTCATGACGTATGAGTTCGCCAACCCGCAACTGGCGCTGGCTTGGGCCGTTTGGCTGTCCCATTTGAATACGACTCTTTATAACGTGCAGGTCAGTCGAGCTTGCGCTCGATCTCCTCGACTGTGTAGCACTCGATCACGTCACCGGGACGCATGTCCTGGTAATTCTCGAATGCCATGCCACATTCCTGACCGGACAACACTTCCTTCACTTCATCCTTGAAGCGTTTCAGGGTCGACAATGTACCCTCGTGCACCACGACATCGTCGCGAATAAGCCTGACCTTGGCGCCGCGCTGAACGGTGCCATCGGTAACCCGGCAACCAGCCACCTTACCAACCTTGGAAACCGCAAAGATTTCCAGGATTTCGGCATTGCCCAGGAACGTTTCGCGCAACTCCGGCGCCAGCATTCCCGACATGGCCGCTTTCACATCGTCAACGAGATCATAGATGATGTTGTAGTAGCGGATTTCAATGCCGGATTTTTCAGCCGCGTCACGGGCCTGCTGATTGGCGCGGACGTTAAAGCCCAGCACCACTGCATTGGATGCCGTCGCCAGTTGCACATCGGATTCCGATATGCCGCCAACAGCATAATGCACCGTACGGGCAGAAACCTCATCGGTTCCCAGTTTGTCGAGCGCCTGAACGATGGCCTCAGCAGACCCTTGAACGTCCGCCTTGACCAGGATCGGGAATTCCTTGGTGCCGGCATCCTTGAGCTGGCTCATCATCTGCTCGAGTGATGAGCGTGCCGTGCCCGCACCGCGGGTTTCACGCAACTTGCGATCGCGGTACTCGGTAATCTCGCGGGCACGCGCTTCGCTTTCCACGACAACAATCTGATCTCCGGCTTCGGGCACACTGCCCATGCCGAGTATTTCCACAGGAACGGATGGGCCAGCGCTTTCAACCTGCTCGCCGCGATCATTGACCAAAGCGCGCACCTTGCCCCAGGATGCCCCAGCGACCACGATATCACCCTGTCGCAGCGTGCCTCGCTGAACCAGAACGGTAGCAACTGCACCGCGGCCCTTGTCGAGCTGCGCTTCAATGACGATGCCATCGGCCGGCCGGTCCGGATTTGCCTTCAGCTCGAGAATTTCACATTGCAGCAGGATCGCTTCGAGCAACTTGTCGAGGTTGGTGCCTTTGAGCGCCGAGACTTCGATATTGAGCGTATCGCCGCCCATTTCCTCGACAACGATCTCGTGGCTGAGCAAGTCGGTGCGCACCCGGTTGGGGTCACCGTCAGGCTTGTCCATCTTGTTGATGGCGACAATAATCGGCACCTCGGCGGCGCGGGCATGATTTATCGCTTCGATGGTTTGCGGCATGATGCCGTCATCGGCGGCAACGACGAGAATAACAATATCAGTAACCTTGGCGCCGCGTGCGCGCATAGATGTGAATGCCGCGTGGCCAGGCGTGTCGATAAAGGTGATCAGGCCGCTATCGGTCTTTACCTGATAGGCGCCGATGTGCTGGGTGATGCCACCGGCCTCGCCGGCAACGACATTTTCCTTGCGCAGAGCGTCGAGCAACGATGTTTTGCCGTGGTCGACATGGCCCATCACCGTCACAACCGGTGCGCGCGGCTGCAAATCCTCATCGATGTCGACGTCACCTTGCAGGCCTTCTTCGACATCGGATTCTGAAACGCGCTTGACCGTGTGGCCCATCTCTTCTGCAACCAGCTGGGCGGTATCCGCATCGATCACATCATTGATCTTGTGCATCTCACCCTGCTTCATCAAGAGCTTGATGACATCAACAGCACGTTCGGCCATGCGGTTGGCGAGTTCTTGAATAGTGATCGCTTCCGGCACGGTGACTTCACGTGAAATCTTTTCGGTGGTCGGTGTAAAGCCGGATGCCTGCTTGCGCTGGCGTTCCATACGCCGGCGGTATGCTGCCAGTGAACGGCCACGCTCTTCATCGCCTGCAAGTGCATTGGAGATTGTCAGTTTGCCGCGGCGACGGTCGGCATCGCCCTTGGTGCGGGACGGCGCAGGCTTGTCTTCCCGCTTGGATTTGCGGCTGCGTTCATTGGCCGCCGGGCTGTCTTTGACTTCCTCCGGTCCACCGGTGCGGGCGGCCTGCTCCTCAGCCTTCAGGCGCTTTTCCTCATCGGCAAGGCGCTTGGTCTCGCGCTCGGCTTCGCGTGCCGCTTCGGCTTCGGCTTCAATCTTTTCCTGTGCTTCGCGCTCAGCACGCAGCTTGGCCTCTTCCTTGGCCTTTTCCTTTTCTTCGACTTCACGCTCACGCGCCAGGACGAGCGCGCGGCCGCGAGCCTCCTTTTCATCTTCAGTCAGCGTGCGAAGGACCATCGCAGAAGCTGATGTTTTATCATCATCTGCTTCAACCGGTGCTGGCGCGGCCGTATCCTTGGGCACAGCCGGTGTCTTCTTGGCCGCCGGTGCCGGTGCTGCATCTGCCGCCGGCTTGCCCGGGGCGCCGATGACACGCTTGCGCTTGGTCTCAACGACAACGGTTTTCGAACGTCCGTGCGAGAAATTTTGCCGAACGCGGCCGGTTTCCGTCGTCGTGCGGCGCAAGCTCAGCGTGCGGCCACCCGCTCCGTCGTTGGAATCGTTAGTTTCACTCATGCCTTTTCTTCATACTCCAGCGCGGCTCCGTCCTGGGAACCGCGATATTTCTGCGCACGATTGGCAGCAATCACAAATTTTCTGGCCAGTCCGCCAGAAGTTATCGCAGCATGTATCACATTTGTGCGCCCTAATGCCAAACCCAATTGACCGGACGAGAAAAATTCAATGACCGGTGCTTCAGTACCGGTTGCGCGCATGCGTTGCTTCAGTTTGCCCCGTCCGTCCGCCGAACCATCGCAGGCACCTATAAGCACCGCAAGGCGACCGGTCGAAATCAAGGTTTCTACTTTTTCAAAGCCGTGTACCGCCTGGCCCGCCTTCTTGGCCAGAGACAAATACCCGAGTGCCAGTTCATCCAGACGATCTTCGATGCGCTGATCGAGACCTTCGGGAACTTTACAGGCTTCACGGAACCCTCTGGCAAACATATTGCGCTTTATCGCCTGGCTTACAAGCCTTCGATTGTTGCCAATCCATACACCGCGGCCAGGCAACTCAAGGCGCAAATCTGCAATGACCTGGCCGTCCAAGGGCGCCCGGGCGAACCTGAGCAGTTCTTCAGGGTCCGCGACGTTTCCCGTTACGATACACCTACGCTCGCTCAATTCGGAATCTTTTTCCTTCCTGCCGATAGCTATTTGATCCTAATCAGCCCGTTCAGGCTTGTGGTGCCGGCTCGTCGGCCTCTGATTCACCGGCAGATTGCTCGCCAGCTTCATCTGATTGTACTTCTGCCTCCGGATCGGGCTCGGGCTCCTCTTCGATCCAACCCGCCTTGATCCGAGCTTCCATGATCATGGCCTCGGCATCTGCAGCCGATACCGGCAGTTCGCTCAGGGCGCCGGCATGGCGGACAACTTCATCGTCCTTGCGCTCACTCCAACCGATCAGATCATCGGTGGCGCAGCCTGCAAGGTCCTCCAGGTTCTTGATTTCGTCTTCGCCCAAAGCCACCATGATCATCGACGTCATGCCGGTGATCTCGAGCAATGTGTCGTCGACACCAAGCGATTTGCGCTTTTCATCAAGCTCAGCAGCACGGCGGTCGAGATACTCGTTGGCACGAATCTGAATTTCGCTAGCGGTGTCATCGTCCAGCCCCTCGATGCCGGCAATCTCGGCGGGATCGACGTAGGCAATTTCCTCAACCGAATCGAAGCCTTCAGACGCCAGCAGCTGAGCGAGCATTTCATCCATGTCGAGTGCTTCCATAAACCTGGCAGTGCGCTCGGCAAACTCCTTCTGGCGGCGTTCTGATTCTTCGGCCTCGGTCATGATATCGATGTCCCAGCCGGTCAGCTGCGATGCCAGGCGGACATTCTGGCCACGCCGGCCAATGGCCAGAGACAGCTGCTCGTCGGGCACCACGACTTCAATGCGTTCGGCTTCTTCATCCAGGACGACTTTGGCCACTTCAGCCGGTGCAAGGGCGTTGACGATGAAGCTGGCGGCGTCCGGCGTCCAGGGAATGATATCGATCTTTTCGCCCTGGAGCTCATTGACCACCGCCTGTACGCGGCTGCCGCGCATTCCGACGCACGCTCCGACGGGATCGATTGACGAATCCTTTGACCGAACCGAGATTTTTGCGCGGCTGCCGGGATCGCGGGCAACGGCAACAATCTCGACGATGCCATCGTAGATCTCGGGCACCTCCTGGCCAAACAGCTTGGCCATGAACTCAGGACGGGTGCGCGACAGGAAGATCTGCGGTCCGCGCTGCTCGCGGCGCACATCATAAATGAAGGCGCGGACCCGGTCACCGGGACGGAACATTTCGCGTGGCAGACCTTCGTCACGGCGCACGATCGCTTCGCCGCGACCCAGATCAACAATCACATTGCCATATTCAACGCGCTTGACCTGACCGTTGACGACTTCGCCGATGCGGTCCTTGTATTCCTCAAACTGGCGTTCGCGCTCAGCATCGCGGACCTTTTGAACGATAACCTGCTTGGCGTTCTGGGCTGCAATCCGGCCAAAATCGACCGGCGGTAGGGGCTCGGACATGAAATCGCCGACACGGGCCGCCGGGTTGCGGTGCCGGGCATCATCGAGCGAGATATGCGTGGCATCGTTCTCAACCGTTTCCACCACCTCAAGCAGGCGTTGCAGGCGGATTTCGCCGGTCTTCTCATCAATTTCCGCGCGAATGTCATTCTCGGCGCCATATCTTGAGCGGGCGGCGCGCTGAATGGCGTCTTCCATCGCATTGAGCACCAGCTCTTTTTCAATCGACTTCTCGCGTGCGACTGCATCGGCAATCTGCAGCAATTCCAATCTGTTGGCACTAACTGCTGGTTCAGACATATTTTCCACTCCTGCTTCAGTTCCCACCGCTACGGCGGCCAAATTCAATTGTTCTGCCCGGCTGCATTCTTACCAGCCCGGCCTGTTTCATCCTTACCCGTTGCCAATGCGATAAGCGCATCCGTCATGACCAGCTTGGCAGAGGCGATTTCGCCAAACGGCAGCCCGATGAGCAGTTCTTCATCGCCGGCCGTTTCAGGCGCCATGAACAAACGTACTTCGCCCTCTGCAAAACCTTCCAACCGGCCGCGATAGCGCTTGCGGCCTGCCAGCGGGCGGACCAGCTCGACCTTGATCTCGTGGCCGGCCCAGCTTTCGAAATCAGATGGGCGGACCAGCGGACGATCAATGCCTGGAGACGAGACCTCCAGCGAATAGGCACCAGAAATCGGATCCTCGACATCAAGCACAGGAGAGATTGCCCGGCTGATCGCCTCGCAGTCCGCGATGGTCAACGTGCCTTCGGCACGCTCGGCCATGATCTGCAAAATGTTGCCGGACATCATGCGCGCGCGCACCAGCCGGAAGCCAAGTTCTTCAATAACCGGCTCCACAATGCTGACAACAGACAGCAGTGGCCCGGTTTCACGGCTTATTCGCTGATCGCCCATTTGTCCTTCCTGCAACGGTCAATTGCCGACGGAAAAAAGCAACAAAAAAAAGCGGGCCCCGGGGGACCCACTCTCAAACAGTCGTCTTCATGAAGATTACCATGAAGGTGATGTGAGAATGAACTCTTGCGTGCGCTTATATACGCAAACGTATCGCCAAGGCAAGAAGCTAATCTTGCGGGCCAGGGTGTGGTGAGAATTCCAGGCATGGGTTTGACGAGCCTGGAATTGCCACCACAGCTAGAGCGCGATCGTCTTTGATTGAATCAATCAAAGACGTGAACTGATCTAAGGTTGGCGGCGAAACTCCAGATAGCAAGGCGTGCGACCCTCGCGTACCGCCTTTGCCTCATACCGGGTCGCCGGCCAATCGTGCGGTCTTGACCGCCAGTCCTGCGGACCGCCAGCACACCATTCAAACCCACCATGACGCCGCAATTCGATCAGGGTCCAGCGGATGTAGTCTGGTATATCGCTGGCCACTCTGAACAGACCACCTGGTTTCAGGGCGCTGTGAATCTGGGCCAGCGTGGACTGGTTGATGAAACGCCGCTTGTTGTGGCGGCGCTTCGGCCATGGATCGGGATACAGAAGAAAGATGCGGGCAAGCGTGCCCGGATCCAGACAGACGAGCAACTCACGGGCGTCACCATCCAGGATCCGCACGTTGGTCAACTTGTCGGCCTCAACAGTGCTCAGCAATTTTGCGATGCCATTGATGAATGGCTCGCAACCTATGAAGCCGACGTCCGGGTTGTTGCTGGCCTGCCAGGCCAGATGCTCGCCGCCGCCGAAGCCTATTTCAAGCCATACTTCGTTGCAGCCCGCCGCAAACAGGTGCTGCGGCTGGCTGGTCCTTGCCTCTGCCGGATCAACCCGCAATTGTGGCAGAAGCCGTTCAACCAACCGGGTTTGATGGGCGCGCAACCGCGGACCCTTGCGGCGTCCGTAGAGCTGGTTTACCGGCGTTGATTGCTTGTCAGCCAACGGTGTTCTTTAATGTATCGACCAGATCGGCTTTTTCCCAGGAAAAGCCGCCGTCCGCTTCGGGCGGCCGGCCAAAGTGACCATATGCTGCCGTCCGGGCAAAGATCGCCTGGTTCAGGTCGAGGTGCTCGCGAATGCCGCGTGGGGTCAAATCCATAACCTGCCCGAGGGCGGTCTCCAGCTTGGCTTCATCAACCTGGCCGGTATCGTGCAGATTGACATAGATCGACAATGGACGGGCAACACCGATTGCATAGGACAGCTGAATCGTGCAGCGGTCAGCAAGATCGGCTGCAACAACGTTCTTTGCCAGGTAGCGCGCAGCGTAGGCCGCCGATCTGTCGACCTTGGTGGGGTCCTTGCCGGAAAACGCACCGCCACCGTGCGGTGCGGCGCCGCCATATGTATCAACAATGATCTTGCGACCGGTCAAGCCACAGTCTCCGTCGGGACCACCAATATAGAACTTACCGGTCGGGTTGACGTGCCAGATGGTATCGGAATTCACCCAGCCGTCAGGCAGGGCTTTCAGGCAATACGGCTCGACCAGTGCGCGCACATCGCCTGAAGTCATGCTCTCATCGATGTGCTGGTGCGAAATCACAATTTCGCGCACATGCACCGGCTTGCCGCCTTCATACTGAACACTGATCTGGCTCTTTGAATCCGGCCCCAACCGGCTTTCATCACCGGAATGGCGGACCTCGGCCAGCCGTTGCAGGATGCGGTGGGCATAAAAAATCGGCGCCGGCATCAGCTCAGGCGTTTCGCAGCAGGCGTAGCCGAACATGATACCCTGGTCGCCAGCACCTTCGTCCTTGTTGCCGCCGGCATCGACGCCCTGGGCAATATCGGCGGACTGATTATGCAGCAACACGTCTACATCGGCCGTTTTCCAATGGAACCCTTCCTGCTCATAGCCAATGTCTTTGATGGCCGCACGAGCCGCATCGATGATCATGTCTGTGGTGACCGATTCAGGGCCTCGGTATTCACCGGCAATAACCACCTTGTTGGTCGTCGTCAGGGTTTCGCAGGCAACCCGCACCAGTGACGGATCAAGCCGCGCGCGCGCAGCTTCCCGGTAAAACAGGTCTACGACTTCATCCGAAACCCGGTCACATACCTTGTCGGGGTGGCCCTCTGAAACAGATTCACTGGTGAACAAATAGCTATCGCGTGCCACTGTATTCGGTCTTTCTTGTAATTCAGGACTTCAATGAATGTATGAAAACCGGAGTGCGTTGCCGACAAATCCTCCGGGAGGAACTTTTGGCGCGCACTTGTTGCAGGCACACGCAAGCTAGTCAAGCATAAGATACCACGGCAAATTGTGCCTATCGCGATCTCACCACGCCGGCGTCAAGTTACCGACTCAGCTTCGTGGCCGGCAATCGACTTTACGAGTTCTATGATCCTTCGACGCACATTTGCACTCGCGATTTCATTGAAAGCACGGTTGAGCTGAACCCCTTCCGATGAGTTCAAAAACTCCATGATTTCACCTGTTTCCGAGGAAGCCGGAGCCTCAGCCCCGCGTTCGATTGAAACCTCGGAGATGTCCTCAAAGAAGAATTGTACGGGCACGCCCAGGATCTGGGCCATCTGATACAATCGGCTGGCGCTGACCCTGTTGGAGCCCTTTTCGTATTTTTGAACCTGTTGAAAGGTCAGCCCCAGGCGTTCACCAAGTTTTTCCTGGCTCATGCCGATCAACATACGGCGCATTCGCACTCTGTTTCCTACATGTACGTCTATAGGATTCGGATTTCTTCTTGTCATTGTCCCTCGCGCCGTCAGCCCCCTGGATCAAACACCTAAAGCCTCTGCCAGAACGACAAAGGCCCCCCATCCATTTAACGCTCCACAAAGTACTACATCCGGTGACCCATCCGGTGGGGACCCCGCGAAGCGCTAAATCTATAATACTGCTATATTTTTTCGTAATTCAATCGGAATTCTCAAAAAAGTCCGTACACGGCCAAAGATTGCCAGAAAGATCAAAATGAAAAACATCCCGTCGCCGTAGCGTCCATATGGCGTTGGCGGGATTGGCGCGGGCAAAATTGCATCAATTGTTCCACGCTGGCCGAGGCCCAGGCTGTGCATAACCTGTCCCAACGGATCAACAATGGCTGATATACCGGTGTTTGCCGCGCGAATCAGCGGCAAACCTTCCTCGATGGCACGCATTCTGGCCTGTGCAAGATGCTGATAGGGACCGGCCGAGAAGCCGAACCAGGCATCGTTGGTCACGTTCAGTAACCAATTCGGCCGGTCGTTCCGGTCGATCAGGCTGCGTGGGAATATCGCCTCATAACAAATCAACGGCGCAAATGAAGGCAAATCTGCTACGTGCATGGTCTGTGGGCCGTTGCCAGCCTGAAAGCCGGCAGGCATGGCAACAAGCTTTCGCAATCCCAGTGGCTCGAGAATGCCTGCAAGCGGCAGATATTCTCCGAAAGGGACCAGCTTTTGCTTGTCGTAGCGCCCAACAATGCGGCCCTCCTTTCCCAGCACCAGCACGCTGTTATGCGTCGCGCCACCCTTACTGCGGCGTAGTGATCCAAGGACTATAGATGTGCCCGAACCAGCTGCCTGTGCAATCTGCCGGCGCGTGCCTTCTTGTTCCTCGAGCAGCGCAGGCAAAGCACTTTCCGGCCATATGACGACATCAGGTTTGCGCCCGGTCGATTTCCGACTGGTCATGTCAAGATAACGCCGATAGATCCATTTGCGGTTTTCCGGGCGCCATTTGTCCTTTTGGGCAATATTGGGCTGAACGATGCGCACCATCACGCCGATCTGTTGTAC
>JABDJG010000224.1 GCA_013002595.1 Hyphomicrobiales bacterium
CTTCGACAGAAAGGCAATCTACTTCTTGTCATTCATTCAAATCGCCGCCGCTATGATATGGATGCGTTAAATGTCGATTCAGCCTAGGGCCTGTGGACAATTAAGGTTGCAGTGCTGGCGAGGCCCATTTTGTCTGTGGCCAGCTTTGAGTGGCGCTGTAGGGTCGCCCCCTTCAAGCCGCTCAAAGTGACGTCCACAGGGAAAATGGGCCTCGTCCCTAGAGCTGGACGAGAAAAAGTGGTTCCCGCTTTTTCGCCCGCGTCCAGCTCCAGAGAATCTACATCGATCACGTTCATGACTTTGGATTGTATCAATCCAAAGTCATCGTGATCTGTGGGATTTGGCCCGATTGGCCCATCTTCACGGGTGTTCGTCGTCGAATATGCCAGCATGTCCTTCCTCCTCACACCCGAGAACCTGAACCAATCGGACCAAACCAGCGCTACAACCTTAACTGTCCACAGGCCCTAGCACATAATGATTTAACGGAATCAGAAACGGCCCGCTGCCTGCTTTCGACAATCCCTAGCGGCTCCCAAGGAGCAATTGGGACATAATTTAGGCCGGTGCCGACTAATTTCAAGATGACCTAGCGGTCCGCGGCCTATAATGGAACCCCCGCAAGCTCGGGTGCGACACCGCTGCGCGCTGCGCCTTTTCGGTCAAGTTCTGCCCGGATGCCGTTTTATCGAGCCGGCCTCAGCTCAACGAGAGCGCCGCCGATAATCTTGACCGCTGAATGGATGAACAATACCGCGATGGCAACGGCAACAATCAGGTCCGGCCATGGCGTGCCTGTCGCGCCGACGAACAGTGCAGCAATGATGACAGCTGCATTGCCGATTGCATCGTTGCGGCTGAACAGCCACACCGCCCGCACGTTGGCATCTCCGTCACGATGGCGCAGCAGGATCGCGGCACAGATTACATTCACAACGAGGGCAGCAACGCCAAGTCCTCCCATCAGCGCGGCCTCGGGCATCTCCATCACGAACACCCGGTACAGTGTGATTGCCAGGACACCCAAGCCCATCACGGCAAGAAAGACACCTTGCGCCAGCGCCGTGTAAGTTCGCGCACCGGCGCTCCACGCCACGGCAACCAGCCCCAGACCGGTAATGACACCATCTCCCAGAAAATCCAGGGCATCAGCCTTCAGGGCCTGCGATCCAGCCAGATAACCAGACACTGTTTCGACCGCGCCCATCGCCAGATTGAGCCCGACCACCCACCACAAAGCACGTCGATAGGCCGGCGTTGCATGGGTTGCGACATCGAGGTCGCAGGCACATGAACGCTGCGCAGTCATGATTTGGAGCCGCCTTGCCCGGTCGAACCCGCATCTTCTTGCACCGCTGCCCGCGACGGCGGCAGCAGCGCATCGCCCGCCATCGGCCACACTCTGGCAAACGTCAAAAGCGCAATCGAGCCGATACCCAGATAGACAACAGCAAGGTTGATCAGCCAACCGAGGATTGGAATGAAGTTCACGATGGCCAGTGCGGCCAGCCCGGCCACAAGGATAAGCAGTTTCCAGGCCAAGGGGTCTTGGCGATCCTGCCGGCCGGCGAACGCAGTCCAGACCCGGGTCGATAAGGCGTAGGCGCCGAGCAGGTAACCGAACAGCCACAAAACGACAATCGACAACAAGACGACGGGTATGAACGGCAATCCAACAAGTGTCAGCGCGCTTGCCGGTACCAGGCCGGTGATCAGAGCAAATCCGAGATAGCCCGACAACACCGCAATGCCGGGACGTTCAGCGGCCCGCACACGCAACCGCTCGACGGTATCCGGCAGGAACGACAGCGCAACGGCGGCAATGACGACAAAGAATCCCAACGTGATCACAAACGCGAAAATCATCCCAAAGAATGACGGCCAGAACGAAGGCACCGCCGCGTCCATCGTCTCCTTGATCTCGCCCAGAATATCGGAACCCTCGAACGGAAGATGACGGACACGATCAGGAGGAATGACCGAAGCTGGAATGTCGGTCTTGTTCACTGAGGAATACGTCAGCGTCCCATCGATCTTTGCTGATGGCCCGAACTCGAGCTCCCGGGCGGTCAGGCGAACATCGCCCAGCACCGCCCCATTAAGCGAAATCTTACCACCGGCGGCAACAAGGCTGCCGCCGATCGGGGCATCAATGTCGATATCGCCGCCAGCGATCCGGGCATTGCTGCCGATCGAGGCGTCTTCATCCAGACGCACCGAAAAACCGCTGGCCGACAGATCATCAGCCACCCGCCCGCGAATGGTGATACTGCCGCCGGCAACGTAAAGATCGGCGCCGACACTGCCGTCGACGTCGACATCAAAGCCGGCGGCATGCGCATCCTGGCCCACTGCGCCGGTCAAACTGACCGAAAATCCATAGGCGAACACATCTCGTGTCGTGCGCGCCGAAGAGGTGACGGCGCCTGCGCTATAGACATCACCGCCAATCACCAGATCGCTTGCCGCCAGGGATGAAGCCGGCGCCAGCGCCAGCAAAACCGCGAAAATTGCCCGCAACTTGCTCATCGGATCCTCCAAACAGTTGGTAGATGGACTGCAGTTGAGCAAGGTTAGCCACGCCCGTCGCAACTGCCTTGATCGGTATCAAGGCGTTTCGGTTCTCTGTGTTGCATGGTGCCGCCATTCGCCAGTCCAACCTGAACGCGAGGCCCCCGATGGATGAACAGCTCCTGGACCAGATCAAGAGAATCCTGGCAACCGGAAAGGACATGACGATCGCCACCATCCGCGATGACGGTTTCCCGCAGGCAACCACCGTCAGCTATGTGAGCGACGGCATGAACATCTATTTCGGCTGTGACCTCAATGCCCAGAAGGCCCGTAACATCTCGCGCAACAACAAGGTCTCACTGACAATTGACCTGGACTACACCGACTGGAATGAGATCGAAGGAGTCTCGATGGCCGCCCTGGCAGAGCGGATCACCGATCCCGACGAGATGCAGCACATGGGTCAGCTCATGTTGGAGAAATTTCCCCAGGTTGCCAGCCTGATACCGGATGACCCAGATACGCTCACCATCATCAAGGTTACACCCAAGGTCGTCTCGGTGCTCGATTATTCGAAGGGCTTCGGTCACACGGACCTGGTAGAACTTTAGCGCGTTTCTTTTTGCCTGGCATTTGATAGCCTGCTTCCGAAACCGCAAAGGCAGGTACATGACAGACAAGACCGCGATCGTAACCGGCGCCGCACGCGGCATCGGCCTGGCCACCACCAAACTGTTCCTGGCCGAGGGCCGCCATGTTGCCATGGTCGATCGCGACCAGGACGAGTTGATGAAGGCGGCCAGGGATCTGGAAAACACCCTGCCGCTGATCTACGACATCTCCGATCCCGACCAGGTCATCGCCATGATCGGAGACTGCGAGGAGGACCTCGGCCGCATCGATGCGCTGGTCAACAATGCAGGCGTTGCCGATTTCGGCCCGATCGAGGATACCGATTTCGCCCGCTGGCGCACGGTGATGGCAACCAACCTGGATGGTGTCTTCCTGTGTTCGCAGGCCGCCACCCCGGCCCTCAAGCAAACCAAAGGCTGCATCGTCAATGTCGCCAGCATCTCAGGGCTGCGCGCCTCAACCCTGCGCGTTGCCTACGGCACCTCCAAGGCCGCCGTCATCCACCTCACCCAGCAGCACGCCGCCGAGCTCGGCGAGCACGGCATCAGGGTCAACTGCGTCGCCCCGGGCCCGGTCGCCACCAAGCTTGCCATGGCGGTCCACACGCCTGACATCATTTCAGCCTACCACGACGCCATCCCGCTCAACCGCTACGGCACCGAAGACGAAATCGCCCATGTCATCGTCTTCCTGTGTTCCGACAAGGCCAGCTTCGTCACCGGCCAGCTGATCTCAGCCGATGGCGGCTTCGAAAGCACCGGCATTGGTCTGCCGTCGTTGCGGGATGGCAGCTAGAAACGGCCGCCTCGTTTCACTCATCAGTCTCGACCGCGCACTCCCAGCCGTCATAGTCCCAGCCCATGGACGCAAATTGCGCGTGCAGGCGTACTGTCAGATTGTCAAAGTCTGCAGACGCCACCTCGCGCTCATGCTCGAACACCACGCCTGTGCCGTCGGCGGCATCGGTGATTTTGACATCCATGTCGGCCAGAGACGCTTTGACTTCATCCCGTGAAAGGGCCCCCTGGTGCCTCAAGCGGATAGGCGAAATGGATGACGTGCCTCGGCTTGCGGCCACCATCGCCGAGCTTGCCAAGCTGGGCGCGAACCAGATCGTTCTTTGCAGCCTGGCCGAGTGGTTGCTGCGGTTTTTTGCTCCACGGCCATTTGATCATGTCGCAGCCCTCCAATCTGACCGAATCAGTTTCACCCGCGATGCTACCCGAAAACAAGCGCCAAAGCCTGCGATCGCCGCTATCATTCGGTGCTATGCAATGACACCGAAAGGCAACCCATGAAACTCAAGCTGCATCACGTAAACCTGTGCACCACCAACGTGTCGGCCATGGACGAGTTCTACAAGGACATCCTCGATATGGAGGCCGACGCCTCGATGGGCCCCCAGCGCATCAAGGGTGACGGCTATCCTGGCGATGTCTCGTTCGTAACCGATGGCAACCTGCAGGTCCATCTGGCCGAGAAGGACCTCAATTGCGGTTTTCGCACCGGCCATGTCGTCAACCCGATGGAGCGCGGCCACATCGCCTTTCGCACCGACGATATCGCCACGTTCAAAAAGCGCCTCGAGGACAAAGGCATCGAATACTCGGACTACGGCGGCTGGGCCATGGCCGGCTGGCAGCAGATCTTCTTTTACGATCCCGACGGCAATGTCATCGAGGTGCACCAGGCACCGGAGTGATGCCAGCATCAACCGGCTCTGCCGCATTCAGCGGCTAGCTTTTGGGCCGCCAAGTGTCTAACGTCCCGGCAAGGGAGGGACGGAACTTGCAACGTAGGCTTGCCGCCATACTTGCTGCCGATGTGGTTGGCTATTCAAGGCTGATGGCCGAGGATGAAGAGGCCACGCTGGCGCATCTAAAGGCGCATCGTGACGATGTTTTCGACCCCAGGATCGCAGAACACAACGGCCGTATCATAAAGCTGATGGGCGATGGTACGCTGGTGGAGTTTGCCAGCGTCGTCGATGCTGTGAAGTGCGC
>JABDJG010000238.1 GCA_013002595.1 Hyphomicrobiales bacterium
CACCGCGGCTTCAACAACTGCATCCTGGAATTCGACAACTGCCGCGTCTCCAAGGACGCCGTCCTCGGCGAGGTCCACAAGGGCTTAGACGACGCCAACGACTGGCTCGGCGCCACCCGCCTGCAAATCGCTGCCGGCTGCGTTGGCCGCGCTGAAATCGCCATGGAGCATTCGCTCAACTGGTCGGTCGAGCGCAAGCAGTTCGGCCAGCAGATCGGCAAATTCCAGGGCGTTTCCTTCAAGCTTGCCGACATGGCCATGCAGATGCGCGCCTCATGGCTGCTGACGCTGGAAACCGCCTGGAAAGTAGATGACGGCACCGTCACCGATATGGACATGGCGATGGCCAAATTGCATGCGACCGAAATGCTGCAGATGGTCTCCGATGAGGCGATCCAGATCCACGGCGGCATGGGTCTGATGGACGAACTGCCGCTCGAGCGCATCTGGCGCGATGCCCGCCTTGAGCGCATCTGGGAAGGCACCAGCGAAATCCAGCGCCACATCATCTCGCGCGCCCTGCTGCGCCCGCTGGGGGGTTGATCATGGTGAGCTTGGCACAACAGGGTTCCCTCCCCCCGCTGGGGGGAGGGTTAGGGAGAGGGGCCGGCGTTGCCCAAACGCATGGCCTTACATTTGGGGCAGCGCTGGCCACCCTCTCCCCAACCCTCCCCCTCAAGGGGGAGGGAGTAATGCCATGACCTCCCGTTCCCTCACCCGCCTCCTGTCCCCCAAGACCGTTGCCGTGATCGGCGGGCGCGTAGCCGAAAGCGTCATCGTTGAGATGGACAAGCTCGGCTACACCGGCGACATCTGGCCTGTCAATCCGGGGCGCGGCAAGATGGCCGGGCGCACCTGCTTTGCCTCGGTTGCCGACCTGCCGCAAGCGCCTGATTGCGCCTATGTCGCGGTCTCGCGCACCGCCACCATCGAAACCCTTGCCGCGCTGGCTGAAATCGGCGCCGGCGGCGCCATCTCGCATGCCTCGGGCTTCTCCGAGGTCGGCGGGGACGGCGCTGCGATGACCGCCGATTTCATCGCGGCAGCCGGCGACATGCCGGTCCTCGGTCCCAATTGCTGGGGCGTGCTCAACCTGTTCGACAAGGTCGCCCTGTGGCCCGATCTTCACGGCGCTGAACCGATCGATCGCGGTGTCGCCATCGTCAACCAGTCCGGCAACATGGCGATCAACTACACCATGCAGCGCCGCGGCCTGCCGCTCGGCATGATCATCACGCTGGGCAATCAGGCGATGCTCGATGCCAACGACTGCCTCGAGGCCTTTTTGGACGATGACCGCATCACCGCCATCGGCCTGCACATCGAGGGCCTCAACGATCTCGCCCGGTTCTCCGAACTGGCGATCAGGGCGCAACGGATCGACAAGCCGATCGTTGCGCTGAAAACCGGCACATCGGTCAAGGCGGCCCGGGCCGCGATCAGCCACACCGCCACCATGGTCGGCGCCGATGATCTTTATGGTGCCCTGTTCCGCCGCCATGGCATTGCCCGCGCCCATTCCGTGCCGGGCTTTCTTGAAACCCTGAAACTGCTGTCGGTCACCGGGCGGCTGAAGGGCAACCGCCTCGGCTCGCTGAGCTGTTCCGGCGGCGAGGCATCGCTGATCGCCGATGCCGCTGAGCGGCGCGGCCTTACGTTTCCCGATCTGGGCAATGCCCACGCCGAACGGGTCCGGGCCACGCTCAATGAGTTCGTCGACGTCACCAACCCGCTCGACTACCACACCTTCATCTGGGGCAAGCCGGACGAGCTGACCGCCACCTTTGCCGCCATGATGCGCGGCAGTTTCGACATCACCGCCCTCATCATCGATTATCCGCGCGCCGACCGTTCGCGCTGTGACGAATACGACATGGCGATCGAAGCCTGGATCGCCGCCAAAAACGAGACCAGGGCCAGAACCGCCATCATCGCTACCTTGCCCGAGTGCCTGCCCGAGCCGGTTGCCGTCAAGCTGATGGCAAACGGTGTCGTGCCCTTTGCCGGCATGGACGAGGCCCTCGATGCCATCAAGGCAGCGGCCGGGCTTGGCGCCGTCACCAGCAACAACCGGCTCACCGCGCCGGGGCCACCACCTACCGCGGCGATGAACCGCGATGAGTGGACCAGCAAGCTCCTTTTGGCCGAGCACGGCCTGCAGGTGCCCAGAGGGATTGCCAGCGCCGCCAACAAGGCCGCCATGGCGGTCGGCGATCTTGCCTACCCGGTCGTTGTTAAGGCCCTCAGCGCCCGCCTGGCGCACAAGTCCGACCGCGGCGCCATCCGCCTCAACCTGAAGAACCGCATCGACGTTGAGCGGGCCGCCGTCGCCATGCAGGCCTACTCCACCAAGGTCCTGGTTGAGGAAATGGTCGTTGACGGCGTCGCCGAGATGATCATCGGTATCGACCGCGACCCGCAATTCGGCCTTTTCGTGATGATCGGCGCCGGCGGCACCGAGGTCGAACTGTGGCAGGACACCACCACAATCTTGCTGCCGGCAACCAAGCCGGAGATCGAGGCGGCGGTCAGATCGCTCCGAATCTGGCCCCTGCTCAACGGCTATCGCGGCCGCCCCAGGGGCGACCTTGAAAGTGTGGTCAATGCCATCGCCAATGTCGCCCGGTTCGCTGAGGCCAACGCCGCAAAGCTTGCCGAACTCGACATCAATCCACTCATCGTGCGCCCCGAAGGCAAGGGCGCCATCGTTGCCGACGCACTCATCGTCATGGGAGAATAGATAGTGAGCGAACCAATCAAGACGAATATCCGCGGCCGGGTGCTCGAAGTCACCATGGACCGCCCCAAGGCCAATGCCATCGATGCCCCGACCAGCCGCATCATGGGCGATATCTTTGCCGATTTCCGCGACAACCCGGACCTGCGCTCGGCCATCCTGACGGCGGCCGGCGAGAAATTCTTCTGCCCCGGCTGGGACCTCAAGGCGGCCGCCGCCGGTGAAGAACCCGATGCCGATTATGGCGTTGGCGGCTTCGGCGGCCTGCAGGAATTACCCGGCCTTGGCAAACCTGTTGTGTGCGCCTGCAATGGCCTGGCCTTCGGTGGCGGCTTTGAAATCATGATCTCGTGCGACATCATCATTGCCGCCGAGCACGCCACCTTCTGCCTGCCCGAATTGCGCTCCGGCATCATCGCCGATGCCGCGACCATCAAATTGCCGCGCCGCATCCCGTACCATGTCGCCGTCGAAATGCTGTTCACCGGCCGCGTCATAGATGCCGAAGAAGCCAGGCACTGGGGCATCATCAACGAGATCGTGCCGGCCGACAAACTCATGGACCGCGCCCGCGAAGTCGCCGACCTCCTCGCCGACGGCCCGCCCCTGGTCTATGCCGCGATCAAGGAAACCCTGGAAAAGACCTCGCACCTGCCTGAAAAGGAGGCCCTCGGCCTCCTGATGAAACGCGGCCTGCCGACCATTGCCAAGCTCTACGGCAGCGAAGACCAGCTCGAAGGCGCAAAAGCGTTTGCCGAAAAGCGCGATCCGGTTTGGAAGGGACGTTAATCCGATAAGGAGAACGATATGAACCCAGCCGAGTATGCCGAACTCGATGCGATCGCCCTGTGTGATGCGATCAGGCGCGGCGACACGACCGCGCAAGACGTTACCGAAGCAGCAATTGCCCGGATTGAGCAGCTCAACCCGGCGCTCAATGCCGTGGTGATAGCCAACTTCGACAACGCCCGCCGGTTCGCTGAACACGAGCTGCCAGACACCCCGATCGCCGGTGCACCGTTTCTCTTGAAAGACGCCAATCAGTTCAGCCATGACATGCCGACGACGTTCTCGTGCCGGTTTTTTGCCGACGCCAAGGCACGGCCCGACGGCGCGATGGTTGCCCGCTGGCGCGCCGCCGGCCTCAATATCCTGGGCAAGACCAACACCCCGGAGTTTGCCGAGGATTTCGTCTGCGAGCCGACCTTTCGCGGCGTGACGCTGAACCCGTGGAACGCCGCGCTCACCACCGGCGGCAGCTCCGGCGGCGCCGGTGCAGCGGTTGCCGCAGGGCTCGTGCCGATGGCCCATGCCACCGATCTTGGCGGATCAATCCGCATTCCGGCCGCCTGCTGCGGCGTCTTCGGCCTCAAGCCGACCTCGGGCCTCAACCCGGTTGGCCCCTATTACCCGGAGATTTCAGCCGGCTTCAATTCCGACCATGTCATCACCCGTACCGTGCGCGACAGTGCCGCTTCGCTGGATGCAACCTGCGGGCCGGTCAGCGGCGCCCGCTATCAGGTCACGCCTGAAGTTGAGTCCTACCTTGAGGCGCTCGACACCGCGCCGCCCAGATTGAGGATCGGTGTCTGCCACCACACACCGCAAGGCGGCAAGGTCGGGCCGGCCCAGGCAGGCGCTGTCGATGTGGTGGTGACAGCGCTCCAGGACATGGGGCACGAGCTGACCGAGTACACTTTCCCCAAGGATCTCGGGCTCGGCAGCTGGATGGAAAGCCTGTGGATGCTGGATGTCGCTTTCGAAGTCGAACAGCGCATCGCCGAGATTGGCCGCGAGCCGCAAGACCATGAGCTGGAGGCGTTGACCCGCTTCATTCGCCATCATGTCGCCGGCATGAGCGCCATGGACTATTACCGGGCCCGGCAAGCTGCACACGAGGCCGGCGTCACGCTGATGCGCTCAATGGACGATCTCGATCTCGTCCTGACGCCGGCGCTCGCCAAGGATCCGATACCGGTCGGATCCCTCGACAGCCGGACCGGGAATTTCGACTTCGACACCTGGGACAAGGACGGCCACGCCTTTGCCCCGTTTGCCTATCCCTGCAACGTGACCGGCCAGCCGGCCGCCTCGCTGCCGATCCAGCTCGCCGAAAACCAGCACCCCAGCGCCGTCCAGCTCGCCGGGCACCACCGCAAGGATCACCTTCTCTTGCAGGTCGCAGCGCAGCTCGAAAAGCACTTCGGCTGGCCCGGCTATCGCCCGCCATCCAATGACGGCCAGTCAGCTACTCATTCGACTCGTTCATGATGATGTTGAAGCCTGTCATCGTTGGCGGTTCGGCCAGATGGTCGGCGAATTGTGCCCAAAGCGCCTGAACCGCTGCCTGATTGGCATTCGACTGCTCCTCGCTCTCAACGACGGACACGACACAACCGGTCCCGTCATCATTCATCATGTTGATGAACTGCTTCAGTCCCGGCAGGGCCATGATTTGCGGCTTCAAGTCGTCCAGCATCGCCATGGCTGTATCGATCGAGCCTGGTTTCATTCGGTAGTTCGTAACACGTGCAAACATGATGGTTTCCCCTCACCAATGTAGATTGATTGCCTGTAACCTCCCGGCACTTAGGAAACATGTCACAGCGTGACAGTCATGACAATCTCCATTTGATAAACGGAGGATTTATCCATAATGCTGCGATAATGAATTGAGCCCTCAACGGGAGCACACCTGGAGCACGATCGATATTGAATGAATTTTTCTATATCGGGAATCGTCCTCTAACAAGTTGAAGTCAATCAGGTTTGTCGATTCCGATTGCGTGACTCAGATCGATCCTTGTCCAGGTTCGACTGCGCAAAATCTCGTCCGCCTCAAACTGAAATTGTGCGGTCGAACCAACCGGATTCCAACTCAGAAATGCTGCCGGAGATCTTTCTCCATTCCTGCTCAATCGGGTAGTAGATCCAAACTCCCGAATGACCGGGACGATAACAAAAGCACAGCCCATCCACGCCTGGATGGCCGAACACGAGGCCCTTTGTGTCCGGATCTATATAGGCGTCTTTGACTGGCAATATAAACCAAAGCTGGGCGAATTCATCGAAACGGCCATCACTATAGAAACGCAAATAGTCGGCCGCACCTGATCTATCGAATTCGGGAGGCAGCTTCATGTTGGTATCGCCCTCCTGTCAAAAGTCCGCTGAATTTAGCAGTGGTTTCGCCGTATTGCACGGCAAAGGTTGAATGTTGCTACTCTGACGGGAGGTTAAGTTGCTGAAACCATTACTTTATCGTATGTGATTGGCCGCAGCCCCGCCCTGTGGTATCCCATATGGCGGCCGGCTGATTTGGCTGCCCGGTAATTTTTTAACTATCTTTGTGTGGCGGCGATGCGGAGGCCCAAAAATGTCTGATCAAACCCTGTCAACCCGTCAACGTTACATCACCAAGCCGCTGCTGAACTGGGTCCGCGGCGTCCTGCCCAGCATGTCCGATACCGAGCGCGAGGCGCTTGAGGCCGGTACGATCTGGTGGGACGCCGAACTGATGCGCGGCGATCCGGACTTTTCCAAGCTGCTTGCCACCCCGGTGCACAAACTGTCGGCCGAAGAGCAGGCTTTCATCGATGGCCCGACAGAAGAGCTGTGCCGGATCATCGACGACTGGAAGATCACCTTCGAACACCGCGACATACCCAAAGAGGTCTGGGACTGCGTCAAGCGCGAGGGTTTCCTCGGCCTGATCATCCCCAAGGAATACGGCGGCAAGGGTTTTTCGGCTACCGCCAACTCCGAAATCGTCATGAAGATCGCCACCCGCGGCCCCTCTGCCGCGGTGACCGTGATCGTGCCCAATTCACTCGGGCCCGGCGAATTGCTGATGATGTTCGGCACTGAGGACCAGAAAAACCACTATCTGCCGCGTCTGGCCGATGGCCGCGATATTCCCGCCTTTGGTCTCACCAGCCTTGATGCCGGCTCCGATGCCGCCTCGATGACCGATGTCGGCGTGGTCTGCTATCAAAAGGTCAATGGCAAGAAGACCCTTGGCATGCGCGTCAACTGGGCCAAGCGCTACATCTCGCTGGGCCCCGTGTGCACCGTGCTCGGCCTTGCCTTCAAGCTGACCGATCCCGACCATATTCTCGGCGACACCGAAGACCTCGGCATCACCCTTGCCCTGGTGCCGACCGACACCCCCGGTGTCGACATCGGCCGGCGCCATTATCCCGGCATGCAGGCGTTCCCGAACGGCCCGAATTGGGGCAAGGACGTTTTCGTGCCGATGGACTGGATCATCGGCGGCCAGGAACGCATCGGCCAGGGCTGGAAAATGCTGGTCACCGCGCTGGCCGCCGGCCGCGGCATCATGCTGCCGGCGATGTCGGTTGCCGGCATGAAGGTCGGCGCCTTTTCGACCGGTGCCTATGGCCGCATCCGCGAACAGTTCAACATCCCGGTCTCGCGCTTTGAGGGCATTCAGGAGGTCACCGCTCGCATTGCCGGCGACACCTACACCATGGACGCCGCCCGCCGCCTGACCCTGCAGGCACTCGATATGGGCGAAAAACCGGCGGTGATCTCGGCGATCATGAAATACCACGCCACCGAGGCCATGCGCCAGACGCTCAACGATGCCATGGACGTTCATTCCGGCAAGGCGGTGATCGACGGCCCGAAGAACTACTTGTCGTCAGCCTACCGGGCGGTGCCGATCGCCATCACGGTCGAAGGCGCCAACATCATGACCCGCTCGCTGATGATCTACGGCCAGGGCTCGATCCGCTGTCACCCGTACATTCAGGACGAGATCGCAATCGCCCAGAACGAAGACCGCGATCAGGCGCTTGAGGATTTCGACAACATTCTGTTCAAGCACATCGGCTACACGCTCAAGACCATGCTCAAGGCGGTTGGCCGTTCCTGGACGTTTGGCCTTGCCTCATCGTCGCCGGTCAACGGGCCAACGGCGCGCTACTACAAACAGATCAAGCGCCTGTCCGCCGCCCTCGCGCTGACCAGCGAGGCGGCCATGGTGACCCTTGGCGGCGCCCTGAAGCGCAAGGAAATGATTTCCGCCCGTCTCGGCGATGTCATCTCGCACCTGTTCATGACCAGCGCCGTGCTCAAGCGCTTTGAAGATACAGGCTGCCCCGATGCCGACCTGCCGCTGGTCCACTATGCCGCCCAGGTCCAGCTCAACAAGGCCGAAACCGCGCTCAATGAGGTGATCGTCAACTTCCCGATGAAGATCGTCGGCTGGAAACTGCGCTTTGCCTTGCAGCCCTTCGGCGTGCGCTGCCGCAGGCCGCTCGACAAGCTCACCACCAGGGCCGCCGACATCATCTGCGAGCCGTCCGCCACCCGTGACCGGTTGACCGA
>JABDJG010000248.1 GCA_013002595.1 Hyphomicrobiales bacterium
CTCCGGATGTGGACTTCAACAAGCGCGGGTCGGTTGATTGCCAGGACAAGGAAGCAACCGAGATCAATAATGAGATCCGCGACCTGATAAAATCCGGCCACGGTACCATCGTGCTGGAAAACCCCGGCGCCAAGCACTCGATCATTGTTGGCATCCTGCACCGGATGAATTTCATCGTGAACGGCTCGCTGGGCTACTTCGGCTGTGGCCTGCTCGACGGCCCGATGGTGCGCATCTCCGGGCGTGTCGGCTGGTCGTTTGCCGAAAACATGATGGCTGGTGTCTGCGTCGTAGAGAAAAATGCCGGCTCGACCTTCGGCGCGGCCATTCGTGGCGGTGACCTCGTGTGCAAGGGCTCGGTCGGATCCCGCACCGGCATTGACCAGAAGGGCGGCACCATTCTGGTTGGCGGTGACACCGGCGCATTTTCCGGTTTCATGATGCAGCGCGGCCGCATGGTCGTGTGCGGCAATGCCGGCAAGAACCTCGGCGACAGCATGTATGACGGCACCATTTTCATCGGTGGCGAAATCAAGGATCTGGGCGTCGATGCTGTGCCCGCCGAGTTGACCGATCTCGACAAGGCCTGGCTGACCCGCAAGCTGACGCAATACGAAATGATGCCTGACAAGGGCGTTGATCATTTCACCAAGATCGTCGCTGGCAAGCAGCTGTGGAGCTACGACAACCTCGAACCGTCGGAGAAAAAACTGGTCCTCTAGTGACCGGGTTTTCAGGCTCCAACAATGTAAGAAAGTGAATTCAATGACTGGCAAGACCAAAAAAGACACCGGCCATTCCAAGTTGCAGGTCGAGAAGAAGTACAAGCTCGGCAATTCGTTTGTGTTCCCGCCCGAAGTGGTGAACGACATTCACATCAAGTCCGAGCTCGGCCGTTACCGAATGCGCGGGTTTTCCCTGTTCAAGAAAATCCCGCACTGGGATGATCTGACCTTCATGCCGGGTACTCTGACCCGCTTCGTCATCGAAGGTTATCGCGAAAAATGCGAAACCAAGACGATCATCGGCCCGCGCGCCAAGCGCCCGATGGTGCTCGATATCCCGATCTATGTCACCGGCATGAGCTTTGGCGCCTTGTCCTACGAAGCCAAGATCGCCCTTGCCCGTGGTGCCACGATGGCCGGCTCGGCAACCTGCTCGGGCGAAGGCGGCATGATCCCCGATGAGCGGCGCTACTCGGTCAAGTGGCTCTACCAGTGCATTCAGTCGCGCTACGGTTTCAACCCGCATCACCTGCGCCTTGCAGACTGCTGCGAGTTCTTCATTGGCCAGGGTTGTAAGGTCGGCCTAGGCGGCCATCTGATGGGCCAGAAGGTGACCGATCAGGTTGCTGAAATGCGCTCGCTGCCGGCTGGTATCGATCAGCGTTCGCCGGCCCGCCACCCCGATTGGCTGGGACCCGATGATCTGTCGCTGAAGATCAAGGAAATCCGCGAGGCCACCAACTGGGAAATCCCGATCCAGCTCAAGCTGGGTGCGGCGCGCACCTATGATGACGTGCGCATGGCGGTCAAGTGCGATCCGGACTCGATCTATATCGACGGTATGGAAGGAGGCACCGGCGCCGGCCCGCACATTGCGACTGAAGACACCGGCGTTCCCGGCATCTCGGCAATCCGCGATGCCCGCCGCGCCATTGACGAACTCGGCAAGAAGGGCGAGATCTCGCTGATCTACGCCGGCGGCATCAGGAACGGCGGTGACGTGGCCAAGGCTCTGGCGCTGGGTGCAGATGCCATCGCCATCGGCCACTCGGTCATGATGGCGCTCAACTGCAACAAGGAAATCCCCGGCGTCACCAACTTCAAGAAAGAGATGGGCGTGAAGGCCGGTCGTTGCTATCACTGCCACACCGGCCGTTGCCCGGTGGGCGTTGCGACCCAGGATCCCGAATTGCGCAAGCGTCTTGATCCCGAAGAAGCTGCCGAACGGGTCTACAACTTCCTGCACACCCTCACGATCGAGGCACAGCTTCTGGCCCGTGCCTGTGGCAAGACCAACATCCACTCGCTGGAGCCGGAAGATCTTGCCGCGCTGACGATGGAAGCGTCTGCCATGGCCAAAGTGCCACTGGCCGGCACCAACTACACCGTCGGCCTCGACAACTATCACAGCTATTAAGGAGCGAACCTATGGCTGGAACACAATACAGGGGCTCGGAAATCAAGGACGTTGATCAGTTCCTCGATGACGCCGCCGGCCTTGATTCAGAGCGTGAAAAGGAAATCGGCCAGCACATCGGCTATCGCTACGATGTGAACCTGGTGCCCGATTACACCAAGCTGACACCCTACTTGAAGGACTACATGGAGTTCATGGGCTGGGAGGATCTCAACTGGCTTGAAGATGTTCACATGGGTTACGAAGAGGGCGAGGCAGCTATCTTCGACCGCAACATCAACGGTTGGGTTCGTATCCCGGACAGTGTCGAATTGCCAAAAAACCAGCAGGACCGCGACATGATCGCCCGCGAACTGCTGCTCAAATGGCAGATGTCGCCGGATCACCCGATGGTCGTGCTCAACAAGGCTTATCGCAAGTTCTAGATGGAAGACTTGCAAATAGCTGACACATGGACCCGGCGTATCCGCCGGGTCTTTTTTTGTTTAACCGCCAGAACGGATTGAATCGGCAGTCTACGCCGCCGGATCGGTATTGGCCGAATGCCACAGCGGCGTCATGGCCAGCACGACAGCGTCAGAAGCGATATGGCGGTTGAACAGCCGGTTGTGGGCCAGCACGTGCTGCCTGATCGGATCGTCCTTGGTGAGCAGGTGAACATCGCATCGCATTTTCCAGGTCTGGCTGAATTGAGAGAACTCAAGGATGCACTGGCGCATATCCAGCAGCTTTTGGGCAACGTTTGAACCGGCCCCGAACTGCGCCGCCAGCACATCGCAAAAGCTGTCCGGTTTCTGGAAATACTCTCCTTGAAACGTCTTCAAGGCCGCCTCGTAGGACTGCTTGGGATCGGGTGACTTTTGCACCTGGAACTCGAAGAATTTGGTATGTTTTTTTGGCTTTTTGGGAATGAGCACCACTGTCATGGCCGGCATGATGACGGTACCGTCGTTATCGAGGACCTTTGGCGACATGCCGGCGCTTGGACGGCCGCCATGCTGACGCATCGCAATCTGCCGCAACCGGCATTGCCAGCCGAGAAACTGGCGTTTGAGGTCATCGTCGCTGACGGCTTGCATGTGGCTGAAATCCGCTGGGTTTCGATCGCTGTTTGATAGTAAGTGCCGGCCAAAAGGTCAATTGAACATGCAAGGGGCTTCACGCCGCGGTAGATCAACAGTGAGTTTTGCCGTCAGCCGGCTTACTTTATAGTCATCGCCAATGACCGAATCCATTTCCCCGCAAACCATGCCGCTCCGGCCTTCGCGCAGGATCATGCACCGAGTTCGCATTGCGACCGGCATTGCGCTTTTCACATTCGCCGCCACCCATTTGCTCAATCATGCGTTGGGACTGGTCTCGATCGAGGCCATGGAAGAGGCGCGTGGTTACCGCACGGCGATCACCCGCAGCTGGCCTGTCAGTGTCGTGCTCGCAGCAAGTTTGCTGATCCACCTGATCCTGGGTCTGCGAAGTTTTGCGCGGCGCCGCGTCCTGCAAATGCGCCCGGCTGAAGCGTTCCAGCTTGCCTTTGGCATCCTCATACCGCTGTTCCTGTTCAAGCATATCATCGGCATGCGTTTTTCGCATGAGCTTTACGGCGTCAACGACAATTATGCCTACGCCCTGTTCGTCATCTGGCCCAGCAACGCGATCAACCAGCTCGTCCTGATTACGCTGGTCTGGGTGCATGGCTGCATCGGCATGCATGCCTGGCTTCACATGAGACCGTGGTACCGGCGATTGCTTCCAGCGATATTTGGCGCCGCGGTTCTCATCCCGGTCCTCGCGTTTGCAGGTTTTGCAGTTGCCGGGCGCGAAATCCGCAATGTCCAGGAATTTACCTCACCTTTCACAAGTGAGCAGTTTGCGTCGCTGCTGTGGTTGATGGATGTCGCCTTCTGGGGGTATCTGGCGCTCATCGCGGCCTTCGTCGTCTTTCATCTCGTGCGGTTTGTCACCAACCGGTTCCTGCCAAAAGTACGCGTGACCTATCCGGGCGGCCTGGTGGCTTCCGTAACGCCCGGCGCGACCGTCCTGGAGGTCAGCCGGTTGCATGGCGTGCCGCATGCATCTGTCTGCGGTGGGCGGGCGCGATGCTCAACCTGCCGCATACGCGTCCTTGAAGGACTGGACAATCAGCCTGAAGCATCGCAAACCGAACGCCACGTACTCGAGCGGGTCGGCGCCACCCACAACGTCAGGCTGGCCTGCCAACTCAGGCCAACGGCCGACATCGCCATTGTTCCTCTGCTGCCCGCCCATCGCACCGGTGCCGACGATGTCCACAAACTCGATAAGTACTTTTGGGGCGTTGAGCATACGGTCACCTTGATGTTTACCGACATCCGCGGCTTCACGGCCCTGACCGAGACCCAGCTGCCCTATGACGTGGTCTTCCTTCTCAATCAGTATCTTGGCCGGATGAGCGATACCATTATCGATACCGGTGGCTATGTCGACAAGTTCATGGGCGATGGCATCATGGCGATCTTCGGAATGGATAAGCCGGCAGGCGAGGGTGCAAGGGACGCTATACTTGCAGCGCGCGCCATGGCCGGGGTGCTCGGCGCCCTCAATCAGAGCCTGCGGACACACATCTCTGAACCGGTGCGTATCGGCATCGGCATCCACACAGGCGATGCCATCCTGGGGCGCATCGGTGTTTCCAGCGGTTCAGGCGCCGGTGAAAGAATAACCGCGCTCGGCGATACGGTGAATACCGCCAGCCGGCTGGAGGCCGCATGCAAGGATCTTGGTGTTCAACTGGTTGTTTCGGCTGAAACGCTTGAAGCTGCCGGCCTGCCCCGTTCAAAGAAGTTCACCCAGCAGATATCTGTAAGAGGCAAATCGGAGACGCTTGCCGTTGCCGCTCTGCCATCCGCCATGGACCTGGAAATCGCCAATTCCTGAAACGTCATATCCCGTCGTTCCGGTAAAGATAGTAGCGGTCCTCGCGGGCTCCCGGCGGCAGCGCCAGGGCCGTGCAGCCCGGCATTGCGAGCGGTAAATCACTCATCACGATTGCGCCTGGAGCAAGTGCCGGCGGCAGGTGCTTGCTGATCAGGCCCGCCATCATCCGGTTGTTGTCCTTGTCAAACGACCCGACATCGGAATGGCCCAGCAGGACCTGGCCGGCAAACCTTGCCGAAGCTGCCGGCAGTGTCTCTACTATTTCACCCAGGATCAGGTGTTCATCATCGGGCATGCAATCGGGATAGGCGTTGATCACCCGTTCAAAGGCGTAGATTTCGCGCTCGCCCAGATGATGGCGCATGTGATTGAACGTCCTGCCCAGGCCCAGGCCGATCTCAAAGACAATGCCGTCGCGCTCCGCGATTTGTTCAAATGCCCAGTGCAGGCACGCGTGCTGGGCCTCCAGCCGGTAGAGGGTCTTTTCAAGCCGCGTCAGCATGTTCATTTACTTTTATGTGACATCATGTTGGTTGCAATTGGTTGCGTCGCACGTTTGTGATTTGAGGACGGATTGCTATCATATGACGTGGCCTGCGCGAAGTGGCAAACTCGCACGCCTGCCCTAAAGGCGTGCACAACGACGGCGTAGCTTTCTTGACGCCTTTAGTCTGACTTGGAGCGGCATTTATGGCCGGACAAGAGTTTAGTGTGAAGTTTTGGGGCGTGCGCGGAAGTATTCCGTCGCCCGGCCCGCACACGGCTGTCTACGGCGGCAATACGCCTTGCATCGAGATTACATGTGCCGACCGCTGCCTGATCTTCGATGCCGGCTCGGGCATCAGGGCTCTGGGAAATCAGATCGTCGAGGCGGCCCGTTTGCAGCATCTGGAACTGTTCTTCACCCATTGCCATTATGACCACATTGAAGGCCTGCCGTTTTTTTCCCCGCTCCACAGCGAGGAGTTCGACCTGACCATGTGGTCCGGGCATCGGCCCAAGCCCGATACGCAGCAGATGGTTGAGCAGTATATGCTAAAGCCCTACTTTCCGGTTGGTCCGGCCTGCTTCCGAGCCAGCGTCGATTACCGCGAATTTGTTCCCGGTAAGCAAATCAAGCTGGCCGGCGGTATTGTTGTCCGCACCACGGCTTTGACGCATCCTGACGGTGCTGTTGGCTACCGCGTAGAATTCGACGGTCGTTCGATTTGTTACGTAACCGACACTGAACACATTCCAGGCCGTCTGGATCAAAACATTTTGAAGTTCATCAAGGACTCAAACATCGTAATCTACGATGCGGCTTACGACGATGATGACTTTAAAAAGTTTGCCGGTTACGGTCACTCAACCTGGCAGGAAGGCATGCGCCTGTGTGATGCGGGCAATGTAAAACTGTATGTTGCATTCCATCATCGGCCAAGCGCCAGCGACGCGCACCTCAAGGCAATCGAGGGCCGGTTGAAGTCGATCCGGCCAGCCAGCTTGTTGGCCCGCGAAGGATTGATCCTGACAGTTTGATCTATAGGACAGGTATATGAAGCAAGCTCTGGCACTGCCCGCTGTCATTAGGGATGCTCTGAGGGCCGATGAGGCGCAGCTGCCGGTCCGGGTTTTGAAGACCATCGCGCGCCAGGAGAACTCCAGCGAAGTTCTTGTAAAGCTCATCCAGCTGACGGTCGTGTCGATCTGGGGTGCGCTATATCTGGTTTCGCCAAAGACCGATGTTGGAACGCAGTTCTCACCGGTGCCGTTTGCGCTGGCAGGCTACATGGTGCTGAATATCATCGGCCTGATGTGGGCGCTCAAGCGCGGCCTCCCGAACTGGGTGGTGTACTTCTCCATATTTATCGATATTGCCATGCTGATGGTGCTGATCTGGAGTTTCCATATTCAGTACGAGCAACCGCCTTCATTCTATCTGAAGGCGCCGACACTGCTCTACATCTTCATATTCATTGCCTTGCGGGCCTTGCGCTTCCAGGCTCGTTTCGTTATTGCAGCAGGCCTTTCGGCGGCCGTTGGCTGGATATTGCTTACGCTTTATGTGGTGGTCTCGAACCCGAAAGATACCATGATCACCCGCAATTACGTGGACTATATGACCAGCAATTCCGTGCTGGTCGGTGCCGAGGTCGACAAGATCATCTCGATCCTGCTGGTGACGATCATCATCGCCCTGGCCTTGAAGCGCGCCAACAGTCTTCTGGTTCAGTCGGTTACCGAGCAAACCGCCGCGCAGGACTTGTCAAGATTCTTTGATGATTCAGTCGCTGAGCAAATCCGCTCTGCCGATCATGTGGTCAGGTCGGGCGAGGGCATTCGCCGTGAAGCCGCTATCCTGTTCGTCGATATTCGCGGTTTCACACCCCTGGCAGCCCAGCTTGATGCATCCGAAGTGCTCGCCATCCTGTCGGCGTACGAAAAGCGCATTGTGCCGATCATTCAAAGGAACGGTGGAACGATCGACAAGTTTCTCGGCGATGGCATCATGGCAACTTTTGGTGCTGTCACCGAAAGCTCAACCCATGCTGCCGACGCGATCCGCGCGATTGACGAGATTATGGTTGAGGTGGAAACGTGGCGACAGGTTCCTGAATTGCAGCGCATCGACCCTTGCAGCGTGAATGCATCGGTTGCTGCCGGTCCGGTAGTGTTTGGCGCCCTTGGCGGTGAAAACCGCCTTGAGTACACGGCAATCGGCGCGGCGGTTAACCTGGCTGCCAAACTGGAGAAACACAACAAAACGGTACGATCGCGTGCCTTGACCGATCGAGCGACCTGGCAACGCGCCGCCGAACAGGGTTACGCCCCGGCGAACAGGCCGCCAGTGGTGAACATGCCGGTTGCCGCAGTCGGGGACAATTTGGACCTGGTGGTACTTTATGCCGCATGATTTAGGGCCCGTGGACGTCACTTTGAGCAGCTTGTAGGGGGTGCTGCACTACAGCGCTACTCAAAGCTAGCCACAGACAAAATGGGCCACCCCAGCACCATAACCTGAATATCCAAAGGCTCTAGCCGATCAGCGCATCGGCCGCCTGCCAGCTCACCGCCGGGTGGTGCGCGGTCACCTTGAACAGCTCTTCAAGAAACGCCCAGGCCAGCTGGTCGTGCACCAGATGATGGGCAAGAACACCGATGGGGGCAGCATCGCCGCCTCGTGACCGCTGCAGCAGTTGTACCAGTTCGTTGGCCAGCCAATCGGGATCGCGTCCGCCGCGTGTGCCCTTCCAGTCAATGATGTCGAGATGGGTATTGAGCTGATCGAGGCCGGTTACATCTTTCGCTTCGTGGGTCGATCCAAAAGTCGATATGCCGGCAAATCCCAACTGCGGCAGATGCCATACAACGCCCGGTGAAATACGGTTCCACGGCGGCACCAATATGCCACTCAGCCGATTGCCATATAAATCCTGCAGCTTCGTCCGCGACCACAGCAACTGCGACACCACGTCCTCGACCGGCCTGTGCGGGCCAAGCTCTTGAGCCTTTTCGCCAGGCGGTGCGTGATTGTGATGCCCATAGCCGTGCACCGCAACACGAACATGCCGCTCCGCTTCCAAGGTGTTGCGCAGGTGATTGGAGGTTGTTTCGGGAATGACACAAAGCAGCAGCGGCACATCCGCCTGACCCGAGATGGACACCAGGCGAGTGAGCGCATCCGTCGGCTCGACCGCATCGTCATCACGTAGCCAGAGCCGGGCCTGTTTGCCGCAGCGATCCCAGTTGTCCAGTTCCTCACGGACCGGTGCAAAGATCTCTTGCCAACCCGTCACGATGCAACCGTCTCGCTACTGACCGGCGTTCTTGCCCGAACAAGCGCCTGGTTGAGGATGAACGAGGCGACCGCAAGATTTCTTTCTTGATGGACAAACCGGTGTGCCTCCAGGGACATGCGGGCCCGCAACTCGTCATCGGACGCAAGCTGGCCGATCGCTTCAGCGAACGCGATTGCATCGCCGGGCGGCGTCAGCAAGCCCGTTATGCCGCCGCGTACGACACTTGGCACCCCGTGTGTGTCCTGTGCCACGACCGGCAGACCACAGGCCTGTGCCTCCAAATAGGCCAGGCCGTAGGCCTCACCATATCCAGGCCACACGAAAATATCGGATTGTGCCAAATGATTGCGCACCTCATCGCCGGACAATTCGCCAAGCCACTCGATGCGATCTGCATCGATGCCATCAAACAATCCAGCGACGTCACCGCGCGCGCTTCCATCACCAATGATGGCAAGGGACCACTCCTTGCAGTCCAGTTCGCGCAGGGCGGCTGCCAGCAGTTCATAGCTGTCGAATTTCACTCCGCGCCGCATCATCGCCACGGTGATCAGCTGGCACGAAGGACCTGACGCGCGCCGTGTTGCCGCCGTTCGACAGGTGCTCGTGTCGATGAATGCCGGAAGATCGCTAAGCCTGTCGTGCCCGACAATCCGGCTTAGTCCTGCGCGATCGATGGATGTCATGCAAAAGTTGACCTGCGCCTGCCGTACAGCCTCGATGACATGGGTCTGTGCGGCTTGCCATTCGCCTGTTTGCCTGCGCGGCGAATAGGAGGCCTCGGCCGTCATGTAAGGAATGTCCAGAGCGCTACAAACGGCCGGACCGATCAGATCAGGCGCCTTGTAATACGGATGATATGTAAACCACGCATCCGGTTTGTTTGCCGCATTCTCGTTCGACCAACTCGATATCAGGCGGTCCGCTTCAAGCGCTGCAGATGTTTCAATATCCGAATGATCCGGCGATGCAGAATAGCTGCGCAACCTGGACGCCAGCGCAACGCGGTGGCCGGCCAGCTGCAGGGCCGCAATCAATTGATTGGCCATCGTCCTGTCACCGGATGGCACTGGATGATCCGGTGGCTTTATCGGCGAATAAAAGGCGATATTCATGAGGCGTGTTTTGGCATGTCAAACCGCGCCTGACCATACTACAAATGTGCACGGAATTTGACCCGGCAAGCCTCGACATGGCTGAACCGCGATGTTACCAAGTTGGAGGCGAATGGGGGGCAGGGTTCACATCCTGCGCGAGGGTTTTATCGTGTTTGAGGGGAAACGCGCGCGTGCACAGTTCGCCATCCAGAGATTTGTTGCGGGTCGAGGGGCTGCGTATTGCGTTTACATTGCAATCCGGTCCGCTTGAAGTCGTTAAGGGTGTCAGCTTCCGGGTCGCGCCCGGCAGCGTCGTTGCTCTGGTCGGTGAAAGTGGTTCGGGCAAGTCTGTGTGTGCCCAGTCGATCATGGGAATCCTTCCGCGCGTCGGCAACGTCACTGGCGGCACCATTCTGTTTGATGATCCGGAAACCGCTGATCCGCCGATAGATATTGCATCTATGTCGCGTGACGGTTCTCAGATGCGCGACCTCCGCGGTGGCCGGATTGCAATCATCTTTCAGGAACCGATGACGTCTTTGTCGCCTCTGCACACGATTGGCAATCAGATCGAGGAAGCCTTGCGCCTGCACCAGACCGTCAGCGATGACGAGTGCCGCAGCCGTACCGAAGAAATGCTTGACCTGGTCGGATTTCCGAACCCGGCCCGGGCTTACGATATGTACCCCTTCGAACTGTCCGGCGGTTTGCGCCAACGGGCGATGATCGCGATGGCGCTGATCTGCCGTCCGGCGCTGTTGATCGCAGATGAGCCGACGACAGCCCTGGATGTCACCATCCAGGCGCAGATCCTCAAGCTCCTGAAGGACCTTCAGAAACGGCTCGGCATGGCAATTTTGCTGATCACCCACGATCTTGGTGTCGTTGCAAATGTCGCTGACGAAGTGGTGGTCGTCTATCATGGCGAGGTCATGGAGGCAGGCCCGGTCGAGGAGATCTTCAGCAATCCGCGTCATCCTTATCTGAAGGCGTTGCTGGCGGCAGTGCCTCACTTTGATATGAAGCCGGGAGAGCGGCTGACGGCCCTGCGGGATGTCGAAGTGAATGCTGCCGAGCTGCTGGGTGTACCGGCGCAAGCGCTGGAGCCTCAACAAGACGCTCCGATCTTGCGTATCGAGGGGCTGAAAAAATCATACGTAACCCGCAAAAGCAGCTGGTTCTCGGATGTATCCGAGGAATCGGTCGTCAAGGCGGTCGACGATGTGAGTTTCGAGGTGAAGCAGGGCGAATGCCTTGGGCTGGTCGGCGAAAGCGGCTGCGGCAAAACCACGGTTTCGAAACTCATCATGCGTGCGGTTGCAGCCGATAGCGGCAATATTGAATTCAACGGCCGAGCCGGCCGGGTTGACGTCCGGGCGCTGTCTGGAGCGGATCTGAAAAAGTTTCGCACCCGCATGCAAATGGTGTTTCAGGATCCATTTTCGTCCTTGAGCCCGCGCATGACCGTATCCAATATTCTGCGCGAGCCGCTTGAAGTTCACGGTATAGGCAACGATGCATCGCGCACCGAGCAGATAAAGGACCTGATGCGGGTCGTTGGTCTTGATCCACGGTTCTTGAGCCGCTATCCGCACAGTTTTTCCGGCGGCCAGCGCCAGCGCATCGGCATAGCCCGCGCCCTGGCGCTCAATCCTGAACTGCTGATCTGCGATGAACCGGTATCGGCCCTGGATGTATCGGTGCAGGCGCAGGTTCTCAACCTGTTGAAGGACTTGCAAAGCCAGCTCGGACTGACATACCTGTTCATCTCCCACAATCTGGCTGTCATCGACTATATGGCCGACCGGATTGCCGTCATGTGCCGCGGCCGGCTGGTTGAGATTGCGCCGCGTGAAGTGCTGTTCCGTGAGCCGATCCATTCCTATACGCGCTCACTTTTGGCAGCCGTGCCTTACCCCGATCTCGCAAGACCGCTGGAATTTGACACATTGCGCCTTGAAGGCGCGTCCGATATGTCGGCATGGGAACCACAATTCCGAGCCGGTGATGATGTGGCTTCGCTGAAACATATAGAAGTGGCGCCAGGTCATATTGTTCTGGCCCGCGACCAGGTAGATGTCGGGGAGTTGAGAGTATGAGAAAATTCGTCAGGGCAATCGCCTGGCTGTCTGTGGCCTGGGCGATTTGTGTGCAGGCCTCCTGGGCCGGCGAGTTAATCGAGACGCCATCTCTGGAAGCCGATGTTGGCGCCGGCAAGTTGCCGGCAATCGCCGAACGGCTGCCGGAAGTCCCCCGCGTAATCAACCTGAAGGAACTTGGCCGGGAACCGGGCCGTCACGGCGGTGAAATCCGCATGCTGATGGGCAAGCAAAAAGACATCCGCATGATGACCGTTTACGGTTACGCGCGGTTTGTCACCTACAACGACAAGTTTGAGCTGGTCCCTGATATCGTCGAAAGCTTCGATGTAGAGGAAAGCCGCATATTCACCTTTCGTCTGCGCAAAGGTCACAAATGGTCGGACGGCCACCCGTTCACGACAGCTGATATAAAATATGCCTGGGAATATGTGATCACAGAGCCCGAACTGAGCGGTGGCAGCCTGCCCGCCAAACTGCTTGTCGAGGGTGAGCCGCCCAAGTTCGAAGTTCTCGATGAGCAGACCGTGCGTTTTACCTGGCATGCCGCCAATCCCGACTTTCTTCCAGCGCTTGCAGCCCCGCGGCCGATCTTCCTGGCCAAGCCCGCTCACTATTTGAAGCAATTTCACAAGCATTATCAGGACCCAGCCAAGCTGGAGGCTTTGATCGCCGAAGCAAGTGCAAAGAACTGGCGCGGTCTTCATATCAGAATGGCCCGCCAGTATCGCCCCGAAAACCCGGAACTTCCTACACTCGATCCCTGGCGCAATACGACCAAGCCGCCATCCGAGCGGTTCGTGTTTGCCCGCAATCCGTATTTCCATCGCGTCGATGAAAACGGCCGCCAGTTGCCCTATGCCGACCAGATCGTCATGTCGATGGGATCGACCGGCCTGATACCGGCCAAGGCCGGAGCCGGCGAAACCGATCTTCAGGCCAGATACATCCGGTTCGATAATTTCACCTTCCTCAAGGAGGCTGAAAAGCAGGGCAAGATAAAGGTCAAACTCTGGCGCACCGGCAAGGGTTCCCAGATGGCTTTGATGCCCAATCTCAACGTCGAGGACCCGGTCTGGAGAGACCTCATCCGCGACGTGCGGTTCCGGCGCGCCTTGTCGCTGGCGATAGATCGTGAAGAGATCAACGATGTGGTCTACCTTGGCCTGGCCCAGCCCAGCGCCGACACCGTCTTGTCGGAGAGCCCGTTGTTCAAGGAAGAGTTCCAGCAGGCCTGGTCGCAGTTTGACCCGGACAAGGCCAATGAACTGCTCGACGAGATTGGCCTCACCGAACGCAATGATGACGAGATCCGCCTGATGCCGAACGGCGAGCCGCTGAACCTCATCGTGGAAAACGCCGGTGAGAGCACCGAACAGTCTGATCTGCTCGAGCTGATCGCCGACCACCTGGCCCAGGTAGGTGTCCGCATGATACCGCGCGCCAGTCAACGTGACGTCATGCGCAAGCGGGTGTTCTCCGGCAAGACCGTGATGTCGGTCTGGTCAGGTATGGACAACGCTGTCGTGACGCCGGACATGAGCCCGTTTGAAATATCGCCGAGCGCGGAGGACCAGCTCAACTGGCCGCGCTGGGGACAGTACTATCAAACCGATGGCAAGAAGGGTGAGAAGCCCGAAATCGCCGAAGTTGAGAAGCTGGCCGCGCTCGCCAAGTCATGGCGTGCGGCGGCCACCGCCGAAGAACGCACCAAGATCTGGCACGAGATGTTGTCTATCTACACTGATCAGGTGTTTTCGATCGGCACTGTCAACGGCACGCGTCAACCGGTTGTCTTTTCGAATAAACTGAAGAATGTGCCCGATGAAGGCATCTTCAGTTTTTCACCAGGGGCCTACTTTGGCGCCTATATGATGGACACCTTCTGGTTCGCTGGAGACTGACGCACGTGCTTGGATATATCATCCGCCGCATACTGGTGATGATACCGACGCTGTTGGTCATCTCCGCGCTGGTGTTTGCAATCATAGAGCTGCCGCCCGGTGATTATTTCGAAAGCCACATCAACGAGCTGAAGGCCCAGGGCGAGGATGTAGACCTGAAGCGCATCGAATACCTGCGCGCCGAATACGGTTTCGACAAGCCACTGATCGAGCGGTATTTCTACTGGGTCGTCGGCATGCTGCACGGCGACTTCGGGTATTCCTTCGAGTTCGAATTGCCGGTCTCCGAGGTTGTCGGAGATAGAATCTGGCTGACCATACTGCTGTCGTTCGTCACGATCATTTTCACCTGGATCGTGGCGTTTCCGATCGGCATCTATTCCGCCACCCATCAATACAGCTGGGGCGATTACGGATTGACGTTCCTGGGGCTGCTCGGCCTGGCGACACCCAATTTCCTGCTGGCGTTGATCTTCTTGTACTTCGCCAACATCTGGTTCGGCACCTCAATCGGCGGCTTGATGGATGGCGAGTTCATCAATCAGCCGATGAGTTGGGCCAAGTTCAAATCCGTGCTCGAGCATTTGTGGGTGCCGGTCTTGATCATCGGCACTGCCGGCACCGCAGCGATGATCCGCCGCCTGCGCGCCAATCTTCTCGATGAGCTGCAAAAACAGTACGTCATCACCGCCAAGGCCAAGGGGTTGGCGCCCTTCAAGGCGCTCGTCAAATACCCGTTGCGCATGGCGCTTAACTTCTTCATCGCCGATATCGGCGGCATCCTGCCGGCGATCATTTCCGGTGCCGAAGTGGTTGCCATCGTGATGTCGCTGGAAACCACTGGACCGCTGTTGATCAACGCGCTGCAGAGCCAGGATATGTACCTGGCCGGTTCGTTTTTGATGTTCCTGGCAACCTTGACCGTTATCGGGGTCCTGGTGTCCGACATTGCCCTGGCGGTGCTGGACCCGCGCATACGCCTGCAGGGCGGGAGCACCAAATGACGGCCGGGTCACCGCTTCCAGAGCCGGGCGCGCCGCTTGGGCACTATGTGTCCACAAAACCGTTCGATGCCCGCTCCATCGAACAGCTGACACCGGCCCAGGAAAAGGTCTATCTGGCCTCCCAGTGGCGGCTGAGCTGGTGGAAGTTCAAAAGACACAAGGTGGCTGTCGTGTGCGGGGTATTCCTTCTGGCGGTCTATGTCTCGATCCTGATTTGTGAGTTTCTTGCGCCTTTCGCTCTGGATACCCGCCACAAGCGCTACATCTTTGCCCCACCGCAAAGCATCCACCTTTTCCATGACGGCAAGTTTGTCGGGCCCTTCATCTACGGCGTCAAACTCAAGGTCAATTTGGAAAACATGCAGCGCCTGTACCCGACCGATACCCGAAAGATCTATCCGATCAAATTCTTCTGCAAGGGTGACAAGTACAAGTTCTGGGGTCTTTTCAAGGCTGACCGGCACCTGTTCTGCGCCCAACGCAAGGCGCCGATGTTCTTGCTGGGAACCGACCGGCTCGGGCGTGATGTGCTTTCACGCATCATCTATGGTGCTCGAATTTCGATGACCGTCGGCCTCATCGGCGTTGCCTTGAGCTTTTCTCTCGGTATCGTCATCGGCGGCATTGCCGGCTATTACGGCGGTCTCACCGATATGGTCGTGCAGCGCATGATCGAGGTGCTGCAGTCACTGCCCGCCATCCCGTTGTGGCTGGCGCTCGCCGCCATCATGCCGGTCACCTGGTCACCGATTACGATCTATTTTGCCATCACACTCATCCTGGGGCTGCTGGACTGGACGGGCCTTGCCCGCGCGGTGCGCTCCAAGTTGCTGGCGTTGCGCGAGGAAGATTACGTGACTGCCGCGCAGCTAATGGGCGCAAAGACCTCACGCATCATCGGCCGCCATCTGGTTCCCGGCTTCATGAGCCACCTGATCGCAACGGCAACGATTTCGATCCCGACGATGATCCTCGGCGAGACGGCACTCAGTTTTCTGGGGCTTGGCCTGCGCCCGCCGATCACCAGCTGGGGTGTGCTTTTGGCCGAGGCGCAGAACATCAATGTGGTTGCGCTCTATCCCTGGCTAATGCTGCCGGTGGTACCGGTCATCCTCGTCATCCTTGCCTACAATTTCCTCGGTGACGGTCTTCGGGATGCAGCAGATCCATACAAATAGAGTTGATCAGATGGGCAATGTCGGCTGCCAAAATGGTGATAAGGCTATCACTCCCAGCCCCCTTTGTATTGGCTTTGCAATATGTCATAGTGCCGTCGGCGGATGGGGAGACAATCTGAAATATCAATCACAATCTAGTTTGTGAGTGAAGGAAAGCGGCAATGAAGCGGCTCGAACACGTACGCATCTTGATGTACAGCCACGACACATTCGGTCTCGGCCATTTGCGCCGCTGCCGGGCGATAGCCCATGCGCTTGTCGAGCGTTTCAAGGGCCTCCACATCCTGATCATATCCGGATCGCCGATTGCCGGTGCCTTCGACTTTCGCGCCCGGGTCGATTTCGTGAAGATCCCCAGCGTCATCAAGTTGCACAATGGTGAATACACCTCGATCGATCAGCATATCGATATCCAAGAAACGCTCGAAATGCGGGCCTCGATGATCCGCAATACGGTTGACAGTTTTCATCCGGAGATCTTCATCGTCGACAAGGAACCATTGGGTTTGCGCGGCGAATTGGAAGATATTCTGCGCGAGCTGAAGTCACGCGATTGTACGCTGGTCCTGGGATTGCGCGATGTCATGGATTCGCCCGCCCTGTTGTCACAGGAATGGGGCCAACGCGACATGCTGTCCAAAATCGATGCCTATTATGACGATATCTGGATCTATGGCCCGGAAGACTTCTGGAACCCGCTGACCGGTCTCGATGTGTCTGACGGGTTGATGTCGCGCTTGTGCTACACCGGCTTTCTCGATCGCACGATTCCGCAGTCCTTTTCGACAATCGATGAGGAGCGGCGGCCGTACATTCTGGTGACGACCGGTGGTGGTGGAGACGGCGCCAATCTGGTCCGCCAGGTGCTCGGCGCCTATGAAAATTGTGGCGCTGATATCAGTCACGACGCGGTAGTGGTGCTCGGTCCGTTCATGTTGGCCGATGATCGTGAAGAGATATTCAATCGTGCCAGCGCTCTGAACCGGGTCCAGGTCATCGAGTTCGAAAACCGCATAGAAAAGCTGATTGATGGCGCCGATGCGCTCGTTGGCATGTGCGGCTACAATACATTTTGCGAGATTTTGTCCTTCGACAAACGCGCACTGATCATCCCTCGCATGCGTCCGCGCGAAGAACAGTTCGTGCGGGCAGTCCGGGCCGCCGAGCTGGGATTGATCGATGTGCTGGAGCCGCAAAATGCCGAAGATCCGCAACGGATGGCCGCCGCTCTGGAAAGTGTCGTCACACGGCCATTGCCTTCGAGCATGAATGCCAAGGAGATGATGACAGGCCTCGATACCATCGCCACTCTTGTCGAAGACCTGATCGGCATTCGCAGCCGTCCGGCCTTCTCGGTGATTGAGGGTGGAATTTAGGGCATGTTGCGTTCAATCGGCACCGGCCCGCTCCCCCG
>JABDJG010000255.1 GCA_013002595.1 Hyphomicrobiales bacterium
GGCATGAGCCTAGTTGAATTGGACTGTATGGTTGCCGAGTTTTTGCTGCGCGAGCCGAAGTGGCGGCTGGCGGTGCGCCGGGCGATGATCACGATCAGATTTCCATATGCAGAAATCTGCGACAACACGGTCGGCGCCGATCTGCTGGCGATCGACATGCTGCGATGCAAGCTGTCTTTTTTCGGCGCCACCAAGTTCGACCCGCGGTCCGACAAGTGGACCCGTATCACGATGTATCAGGGGGCACCGCTCATTGAGGACCTTGCATCGCCCGATGCTGATGACTGGTGGCTGCCGGTGCTGGCCGGGCTGACATGAAGACATCGTTCGACGAAATCCGCAAGATCGCCTTTCGCGCACTCGACAGCGCCGGCGCGCCCGCTGGTATCGACGATGATGGCGGCTGGGCCTGCGCGTGGCTGGAAGCTGCCGGATATCCCGGCTTGCAGATGCTGGCGCAGTTTTTCGATGATGACGGAGGGCCGGATGCGTTCGGCGGCGTGGAGAGCATTGCCGGCGGCGAGATTGCAGCTGGCGGCCGGTCGGCGATCACGCTGGCTGCATTGATTGTGGAGTATGCATCAATGCGAACCGAACCGGTTACGGTCAGGCAGCTGGCACATGCACCTTTCCTGATCGCCCATGCCGCACGCCTGGCAGAACACGGGACCAATTTGATCGTCGATCCGGTCCGCGAAGCGATTTGTGATGTGACCATCCGGCATGCCGGAGATGGCTATGCAAAACAGCGCACCCGGACCCACGAAGCGATCAGTGAAGGCCTTGACGTTGACAAGGACGCCTTTGAGCGCGTCTACGCCTATTCGCGCCGTATCCTGGTGCCGCAATCCGAGACATCCCTGTTGAGCGGCGCCGGCGCCGGGTTGACCGACAATGATTGACAGTGGACCAGCACATGTTAATCAAACCTTTGTAAGACTGCTGCTAGATCAGTTCTGGATTTGATAGAAACATCAAAACCGGAACAAACTGTTCGTCGTCAATATGATAGAGGACGGTTCACATGTCAGATTGATTCAGTCTGACATAATGGTGCTCTAGAGTTGTATATTCGAGTGGTTTGTGAGTCTGAAGCAGACTCCTGAGGAGCCGATTTTTGTCTTTTTGAACGGAAGCTTGAAAATGCCGCTATGGGCCAAAGTTGACACCCCGGTTAACAAATTTCTCAGGACTCCCCTCGTCTTCAAATTGGTCTTCATCTTCAATCTTTGCCTAGCGCAGAATGTCATTTATCAGTTTTTTTTCGTCGAGCAGTCCTACACCTATGCATTGGTCTTGCTTGCGGCAACAGGCATAGCAAGTCTGATCTTCGGTTTGGCCACTGCGGTGGTCATCATTTTGAATCTCTTGATCGTCTTTTACGCGTTCAGCTGGACGAAGCTTAGTTTCGTTGGAATGCCTGTATACTACCAGGATCTACAACTTATCGGCTGGAACTTCGTGGAGGTCATTTTCTATGACTGGCGCGCCCAGCTAGCCATAGCGGCTGCTCTCTTAGTTATCTTTCTGCAGTACAAGGTTTTTCAACCTATTGCCATTCAGGCGCGGCGCAAGTGGTTGAAGGGCTCAATTCTCATTGGCGCTGCCGTTCTGCTGGTGCCTGCTGCAAGCGCAGAGATCGAGAGGAAGCAGCGTTGGACGCCGGGATTGACCACCGATTCACACAGAGTGCTACCGACGGTCACGGCTTTCGCGTTATCGTTGGTTGGGGTTGGCGAAGTTGGACTGGCGGTCTCTCCGAGATTCACGGAGTTCACGGGCGCGTCCCCGGGGGCACAAAACAACGCACATGATGCGGGCGACCGCAAGATCAACTTGATCTTCATCCAGTACGAATCGACGTTCCCGGTTGATAAGTTGCTGCCCAAGTATGCACGGTCGCAAAGCTCGCAAATCCTGGCCCCAGAGCATGGTTTCAACGGTAGTCTCTACACGCCGATTTACGGCGGAGGCTCATGGCTGTCAGAGTTTTCTCTGGTTACCGGTCAGACGCCGTTTGCCTTTGGTGCGCATGCATTTACGTTGCAATACTTGCTGGAGGGCAAACTGAAATCTAGCCTTGCCATTCGTGCCAGTCGCGCCGGATTCACCAGCTCAGTCATTTATCCGGTAGGCGGGCATTTCATCAATGCCGGGAATTTTTACGAAAGCCTCGGCTTTAATTTTCATACTGCTTTGGAGTCTGAATGGGGATGGGTCATTGATGACCGGATTCTATTCGATAAGACCGCCAAAGCAATTAAAGGCAACGATCGAAATTTGGTGTTCATTGTTACGATGGCCAACCATGGCCCACACAGTGTGACTGATCCGTTTGAGGACTATTACCAACGGCTGAAAGTCCAGGATGCGAAGTTGTCTTCATTCAAAACCCACCTAGTCGAAGAGTACAGCGACTTTGAGAACTATATCGTTTCATATGGCGACCATCAGCCGGCGTTCACTCAGTTTCTTTTCGACAAAAAACTCGATCTCCACAAAACCTTCTGGTCAATCGATTGTGTTGGACAGTGTGATCGATTTTCGGCAATGACGTTTCCAGCTGAAAGTATGGGATTGGAGTTCTTGCCAAGCTTCGTGTCCGAGCAAGTCGGTATCATTCCGGCCGATGGTGTGGTGACTGCGCATCAGTTTGTCTGGCGTAAAGGATGCAGGTCACTGCAGTTTGACTGCAGCACGAAGGCGCGTAACACCGTTAATTGGGCCCAATCACAATTCATCGACATCCCCGACGTCCAGCTGACCGAGGCCAGATCTGACAAGCCGTAGCCTAGATCACTACTTGCAATGCCCGCGAATCCGCTTCAGCAGATCCTTCTTCAACGCGATCCCTTCGGCATCGATCCGGGTGCGCTGAGCGGCGCGGTTGGAGCCTGGCAGACGGGCACCATCCTGACCGGTAATCGCAGCGCACAGGTCATCGACACGAGTGCCGAACAGGCCGCCGGAAAAGCCTTGCGGATCAATGGCGATGAAGAACTGGCCGGTATTGCACGGGCCGCCATCGTTGGTGGCAAATGACGAACATTGCGAGCCGAGCATCGCGCCGGACGCGGCAGCGGCCATGATCTCGACCATCAGGCCCTGGCCAAAACCCTTTTGACCGCCCGACGGGGCCATGGACCCTTTCAGGCCTTCGACCGGATCATCCGTCGGGTTGCCGTCCGCATCAAGCGCCCAGCCGAGCGGTATCGGTTTTCCTTCGGTCTTGTGGCGCATGACTTCGGATTTGGCGATGACGGATGAAGACTGATCGATCACGAATCTTGCATTGCCGTTGCCGTCGGGTACCGCCATCGAGACCGGGTTGGTGCCGACCACCGGTGTCTTGCCGCCGGTCGGCGCTATCGAAGCCGGCGCGTTGGTGAAGCCCCAGCCAATAAGGCCAGCTTCGGCCAGGCGGGCGGTGTGAATGCCAAGCGTGCCGCAATTGTACGAGTTGGTGACCGCAATGGCCGCGATGCCGCTTCGCTTGGCTGCGGGAATGATCTTGGCAAATCCCTTGTCGATGGCCGGATGGGCAAATCCAGATTTGGCGTCGGCGCGATAACTGACCGGCGACAATCTGGTGATCTCCGGCTTGGCTTGGCCGTCAAGCTTGCCGCATTTGAGATGCTCGCAATAGATCGGCACCCAGAACAACCCGTGGCTCGACAGGCCCTGCCGTTCGGTCTCGATGATGGCATCGAGCAGGTATTTGATGTTGCCGCGCTTGGCGCCGGACTTGGTCAAGGCCCGGGCGGTCAGCCGGCGGGCCTGGTCAATCGTCAGTGTTGTTGTATCCTTGGCCATAATCGCCGCTTACCCTTGTTTTCTCGCAATCAAATAACAGTGCACGTAGTCCATTGCATGGCCCTTTGGATCAGCCGCAACGCGGTCCTGATAACGGCTGTAGAACGTATCGATGATTTCCATCTTTTCTTGTGGCGGTCTGTCGGCAGACAAACCGCCCATGAAGGTTGCCTCGGACCAGGACCGCAGCGTCGGCAGATACTCAACGGCAAAGCGTGCCGGGTCCTTGTGGTTCTCGGTAAAATCCTGCTCGAACGGGCAGCGCACGACGCGGGTCTCGACATGCTCGGCGCGCAGACCTGCCTGGTAGACCGGATTGTCCGTATCCTTCAGCGGGGTGGTGAATTCCTCAACGGTGCGATAATGCTGCGGGAAATTGGTGCCAAGATACTCGCTGGCACTGATGATGCCTTCATCGGCGAGACCGGCCCACAGTTCGTTGAACGTATCGAACATGGAAACACCGCCCGTGTGGCCAAGATAGCGGCCTTGCTCATCGATGCCGAAGTTGAACAGGCACAGACGGCCACCTGCAACCAGCTCGCGTGTGCGCCATAACAGCATCGATTCCCAGTCCCTGGCGCCCTGGGCAGCAAAGGCTGCCCTTTCCTTGCCCTTGGCACCGACCATGTGAACATGATTGGAAATGTTACACGGGGTCTTGGAGACATAGTGAGAGGCGGTGGCGGAAAATCCGAGATTGAGGGTTCCAGGCGGCACGATGGGC